>WHST01000195.1 GCA_009379955.1 Streptosporangiales bacterium
GTGGAACCGGCGCCCACCCCAGGCGACAACCGGGCCACCGCCCTACCCCCCACCCCGCAAACACCTCAACCACACCCCACAACACCCCACCACGGCCACACCACCACCCCACGTGAACAATCGAGGTTAACGTGATCAACGCGGCGAGCCGCGACCGTGCTGGTGAGGGGCGGATTCGGCGGTGTGGGCGGGTGCGTTGCCCTCCGTCAGGGACCGCGCATACACTGCGCCGGTGGCTGCGGTCTATCGTGGCCTTTTCCGTGGTGAGACTCCGTCGGGGTCGAAAGGATCTTCGTGGGCCAGCTCGAGCCAATTCTGTTCATCGTCGCGATCATCGCCGTGTTCTACCTGCTGCTCATCCGTCCGCAGCAGAAGCGAAAAAAGGAAATGTCCAACATGCAGCAGGCGCTGAAGCCTGGTGCGGAGGTCGTGACGACCGCGGGGATGTTCGCGAGGGTCGTGGCCATGGAGGGTGACGACGCGCTCCTCCTCGAGGTCGCTCCCGGCGTCACCTGCAAGTACATGCGCCAGTCCGTGATGCGTGTCGTGCCCGAGGAGCAGCCCGCGACGCCGGTCGAGGCGGCGGATGAGCCCGAGAGCCTGGACGAGTCGTCCGACGGCACCAAGGACGCCGACGACAAGCCTGAGTCGCTCGAGGCGGCCGACACCGGCGCCGACGAGTCGTCCGACACGGACAAGAACACCGACGGAACGGGCGACGCCGACACGTCGGGCGAGCCGGGGGCGAAGAACGGCGACCGCCGCTCCTCGTCGTAGGTTCGTGCCGATCGCCGAGCTCCTCACCTCTGCCGGGCGGAGACGTCGCCGGCAGCCGTCGACCTGACACGCTTCGAGAGAGACGACAGTGGCATCCCCTTCGAGCAAGCGGCCGCGGCCGGGACCTGCGCTCGCCGTCTTCCTGGTGCTCCTGGCACTGGTCTTCGGCGGCATCGTGGCGAACGCCCAGTTCAACAACGGGCAGTACCTGCCACGGCTCGGCCTCGACCTCGCGGGTGGCACGACGGTCACGCTGACCGCCGTCACCGAGTCGGGTAAACCTCCGCCGGAGCGGCAGATCGACCAGGCGGTCGACATCATCAGGCAGCGCGTCAACGGCCTCGGCATCGCCGAGTCCCAGGTGAGCGCGCAGGGCGACTCGATCATCGTGCAGGTGCCCGGCCAGGGCCAGCGCAAGGTCGTCGAGCAGGTCGGGCAGACCGCGAAGCTGTACTTCCGGCAGGTCATGATCTCCGGTCCCGGTGGCGTCCCCGAGCCGACGTCCTCGCCGAGCGGCACCTCGACGGGGGAGCCGACCGGTGAGGCGACCCCGACGCCGGGGGAGACGGCGACCGCGCCGGGGGAGACGGCGACGCCGTCGCAGAGCGCGTCCGGCCGTGCGGTCGGCAAGGCCATGGAGCGCCGGGCGGCGCCGACCGGGCTGCCGACCGACCTCCCGACCAACCTGCCGACCGGCATGCCCACCGGCATGCCGACCGAGCAGGGTCCTGACACGAGCGGGATCAAGCCGGCCAAGCTCGAGGAGTTCCAGAAGCTCGACTGCACCAAGGCCGCCAACCGCGCGGGCGGACGCCTGGAGAAGGCGAACGAGCAGGTCGTCGCCTGTGGTCGTGACGGCACCGAGAAGTACATACTCGGCCCGGCGAAGGTGCTCGGCACGGAGGTCACCAAGGCCGAGGCGGTGTCCGACCCGCAGGACTTCGGCAAGTGGAAGGTCGTCCTCAACTTCAACGGCAAGGGCACCAGCCAGTTCGGTCAGCTCACGACCGCGGTCAACAAGGAGCAGGGCGACCGCCGCAGGGTGGCGATCGAGCTCGACCACCTGGTGATGTCCGCGCCGAACATCGAGGAGCCGATCCTCGGTGGCACCGCGGAGATCAGCGGCTCGTTCACCCAGGAGAGCGCCCAGGACCTCAGCAACGTGCTGCGCTACGGCGCGCTCCCGCTGCAGTTCAAGCAGAGCTCGATCGAGTCGGTGTCACCGACCCTGGGTCGCGAGCTGCTCAACGGCGGACTGGTCGCCGGGCTCATCGGCCTCGGTGTCGTCGCGATCTACGTGTTCCTGTACTACCGCGGCCTCGGCCTGGTCTCCGTGCTCAGCCTGCTGGGATCGGGCGGCCTGACGTTCGGTGTCGTCGTGCTGATGAGCGAGTTCATCGGCTACCGACTCTCGCTCGCCGGCATCGGCGGGCTCATCGTGGCGATCGGCATCACGGCCGACTCGTTCATCGTGTACTTCGAGCGATTGCGCGACGAGGTGCGCGAGGGCAAGTCGCTGCGGCAGGCGACCGAGCGGAGCTGGGTGCGGGCCAGACGCACGATCCTGACCGCCGACACGGTCACGTTCCTCGCGGCGCTGATCCTGTACATCGTGTCCGTCGACCAGGTGCGCGGTTTCGCGTTCACCCTCGGGCTCACCACCCTCGTCGACGTCATCGTGGTGTTCCTGTTCACCAAGCCGCTGATGACGTTGCTCGTGCGCACCAGGTTCTTCGGTGAAGGTCATCCGATGTCCGGCCTCGACCCGCGCAGGCTCGGCGCCAAGGAGTCCACGCGGGTCGTGGCCCGGCGTGCGACGCCGAGGGAGGCCTGATGTCACGGCTCGGTCGGTTCAGCCAGCGCCTGCACAGCGGCGACCTCGGCTACGACTTCATCGGCCGCAGGAAGCTGTGGTTCTTCGTCTCGCTGATCCTCATCGTCATCAGCCTCGCCTCGTTCGGCATCAGGCAGCTGAACTTCGGTGTGGAGTTCAGCGGCGGCTCGGTCTTCCAGTTCTCCGCGCCCGCCGCGACCGAGGGGCAGATCAGGGGCGTCGTGCGCTCCACGGTGGCCGAGTCGGATCCCGAGCACAGTGAGGTGATCGTGCAGAGCGTCAGCGGTGGCCGCTGGCGCGTGCAGACCGCCTCGTTGCCCGCGGCGGCCGTCACCGACGTGCAGGACGCCATCGCCGAGGAGGTCGGTATCCAGGCCGACGACGTGAGCCAGGAGCAGATCGGGCCGACGTGGGGGCTGCAGGTCTCGCAGAAGGCGGGACTCGGCCTGCTCATCTTCCTCGGTGTGTGCGTCGTATTCCTATGGGCGGTGTTCGACTGGAAGATGGCGCTCGCCGCGATGATCGCGCTGTTCCACGACCTGCTGCTCACGGCAGGTGTCTACTCGCTCGTCGGCTTCGAGGTGACGCCGGCGACGGTCATCGGCTTCCTCACCATCCTCGGGTACTCGCTCTACGACACCGTCGTCGTGTTCGACAAGGTGCGCGAGAACACCAGCGGCATCCTCGGCGGCAACCGCACGACGTACAGCCGTGCGGCCAACCTCGCGGTCAACCAGACGCTCGCTCGGTCGATCAACACCTCGGTCGTGGCTCTGCTGCCCGTCGTCGCGATCCTCGTCGTCTCGACCACCGTGCTCGGCGCGGGCACGCTGCAGGACCTCTCGCTGGCCCTCTTCGCCGGCATGGCGGCGGGCACGTACTCGTCGATCTTCATCGCGTCGCCGATCCTCGCCATCCTCAAGGAGCGCGAGCCGAAGATGGCCGCTCTGCGCCGCCGGGTCGAGGCGCGTGAGTCCGCTCAGGGCGGCGACGGCGCGACCAAGAAGGCCCGCCGCGCGATGGCGGCGGCGACGGCCGACTCGGGAGCCAAGGCCAAGCCGAAGGCAGGGCCGGCGAGCACGTCCGACGCCGACGAGCCCGACGAGGAGTTGGACGACGACACGACCGCGGCGGCGTCGTCGGGCAACGGCACGGTCACCGTCACGACGCCGTCGGGTTCCCCGCGCGGCGAGCAGAACGTCGCGCGGCGCGGCTCGCAGCGACCGCAGCCCAGGCGCGCGAGCAGCAACAAGCGCAAGTCGAAGGGCCGGAAGCGCAGGAGCTGACGAGTGAGCCGCAGGTAGGGGTCGCGACGCGTTGCCGGACCGGGCAGGGGGTTCTCGCGACACCTGCCGGAGGCGAGCGAGGAAGCGGGCGCGTGGAAGCACTGGACCTGATATGGACACCATGGACGGACCGATGAACGTCGCCGAGGTGGTGGCCGCGTACGTCCGTGACGTGCCCGACTACCCGAAGCCGGGCGTGCTGTTCAAGGACATCACGCCGCTGCTCGCCGACCACACCGCGTTCTCGACCGTGGTCGACGCCCTCGTCGAGCGCCACGGCGGCGGGCCGGTCGACAAGGTGGTGGGGATCGAGGCGCGCGGGTTCATCCTCGCCGCACCGGTCGCCTACCGGTGCGGAGCGGGGTTCGTCCCGGTGCGCAAGGAGGGCAAGCTGCCGGGGGAGACCCTGACCGAGTCCTACGACCTCGAGTACGGCTCCGCCACGATCGAGATACATCGCGATGCGATCGCGCCCGGCGAACGGGTGCTGGTGATCGATGACGTGCTCGCCACCGGCGGCACCGCGTGCGCCACCGTCGAGCTGGTGCGGCGCCTCGGCGGCGAGCTCGCCGGCCTGGCGTTCCTGCTCGAGCTGTCGTTCCTGGGCGGCCGGGAGCGGGTCGCCGACCTGGGCGCGGACGCTCTGCTGACCGTCTGAGCAGGCTCCTGGGCGGGTTCTTCGGCATCTCGGTGACCGGTCAGTAGACTGGGCGCCGTGCTCGTGCGTGGATGAGGCCGTCGGAGGACAAGGGGGTCGCGTGACAGATGAGGGCGTACCCCAGGGCGCGGTAGGCGCACCGGAGTCCGCTGCCCGGAGGGCGACGCGCAGGGAGGGCGAGGCCACTGACGTGACCGCGCCCGAGCCCGTCGACGGCGGCGTCACGGGCGGCACCGAGGAGCTGCCGCTCCCGGAGACCAACGGCGCCGCCCGGGTCACCGAGCCCGAGCCCGCGCACCCCGAGGCGCCGGTCCACCAGCGGTCCACCCTGCGGAGGCTGGCGCGGCTGGCCGTCCAGCGGGGCAGCGGCGCGGGCAGCAACCCCGTCCTCGAGCCGCTGCTGCGCATCGTCAGGGCCAGCCACCGAGGCGCCGACACCCGCACGATCGAGCGGGCGTACGAGACCGCGGCGTACCACCACCGCCTGCAGCGCCGCAAGAGCGGCGACCCGTACATCACCCACCCGCTCGCGGTCACGACGATCCTCGCCGAGCTCGGCATGACCACACCGACGTTGGTGGCGGCTCTCCTGCACGACACGGTCGAAGACACCGAGTACACGCTCCACCAGCTCAACAAGGAGTTCGGCGAGGAGGTCTCCGGCCTCGTCGACGGCGTCACCAAGCTCGACAAGGTGAAGTACGGCCAGGCCGCGGCCGAGGCCGAGACGCTGCGCAAGATGATCATCGCGATGGCCCGCGACCCGCGCGTGCTGATCATCAAGCTCGCGGACCGGCTGCACAACATGCGCACCCTCGGCTACGTCCCGCTGCACAAGCAGCACCGCACGGCCAAGCAGACGCTGGAGATCTACGCCCCGCTCGCGCACCGGCTGGGCATGAACACGATCAAGTGGGAGCTCGAGGACCTCTCGTTCGCCACGCTGTACCCGAAGCGGTACGACGAGATCGTCCGGCTCGTGGGCGAGCGCGCACCGCGCCGCGACGACTACCTCACCAAGGTGGTCGACCAGGTGCAGGACGACCTGCGCGGGGCGAAGATCCGGGCCACCGTCACCGGGCGGCCGAAGCACTACTACTCGATCTACCAGAAGATGATCGTGCGGGGACGCGACTTCGCCGACATCTACGACCTCGTCGGCACGCGGGTCCTCGTCGAGACGGTCCGCGACTGCTACGCGGTGCTCGGCGCGATCCACGCGCGGTGGAACCCCGTGCCGGGGCGGTTCAAGGACTTCATCGCGATGCCGAAGTTCAACATGTACCAGTCACTGCACACCACGGTGATCGGTCCCGAGGGCAAGCCCGTCGAGCTGCAGATCCGCACCTGGGCGATGCACCGCCGCGCCGAGTACGGCATCGCGGCGCACTGGAAGTACAAGGAGCAGCCCGACAAGGCCGTCAACGGCACGGGCGGCTCCGCCGACCCCGAGATCGGCTGGATCCGCCAGCTCGTCGACTGGCAGAAGGAGACCAGCGACCCGGGCGAGTTCCTCGACACGCTGCGCTTCGAGATCAACGCCAACGAGGTCTACGTCTTCACCCCCAAGGGCGACGTCCAGTCGTTCCCGCAGGGCGCGACTCCTGTCGACTTCGCCTACGCGGTGCACACCGAGGTCGGGCACCGATGTATCGGCGCGCGGGTCAACGGTCAGCTCGTGCCGCTCGACAGCACGCTCGACAACGGCGACGTCGTCGAGGTCTTCACGTCGAAGGCGCAGAACGCCGGGCCGAGCCGCGACTGGCTCACGTTCGTCAAGAGCGCGCGGGCACGCAACAAGATCAGGCAGTGGTTCTCCAAGGAGCGGCGCGAGGAGGCGATCGACCGGGGCAAGGCATCGCTCGCCCGGGTGATCAGGAAGCAGGGGCTGCCGCTCCAGCGCATCCTGTCCGGCGACACCCTCCTCGGGATCATGCAGGAGATGCGCTTCCCCGACAGCTCGGCGCTCTACGCGGCGATCGGCGAGAGCCACGTGTCCGCGCAGACCATCGTGCAGCGGCTCGTCCAGTCGGTCGGCGGCGTCGACGGCGCCACCGACGACATCGTCGAGACAGCCGTGCCGACCCGGCCCGCGCGCCGGGTGAGCAGCGGCGACCCCGGCGTGGTCGTCAAGGGCGAGAGCGACATCTGGGCCAAGCTGGCGAAGTGCTGCACCCCGGTCCCCGGCGACGAGATCATCGGGTTCGTCACGCGGGGCAGCGGCGTCTCGGTCCACCGCACCGACTGCACCAACATCGAGAACCTGTCGAACCAGACCGAGCGACTCGTCCCCGTCGAGTGGGCTCCGGGCCAGCACTCGGTCTTCCTCGTCGCCATCCAGGTCGAGGCGCTCGACCGCACCCGGTTGCTGTCCGACATCACCAAACTGCTGTCCGACCAGCACATCAACATCCTGTCCGCATCGGTGTCGACGACGCGCGACCGGGTGGCGATCAGCAAGTTCACGTTCGAGATGGCCGACCCGAAGCACCTCGGGCACCTGCTCACGAACGTCCGTCAGGTGCAGGGCGTCTACGACGCCTACCGCGTCACCAGCGGCGCCGGCTCCTCCAACTGACCGCCCGTCCACCCCGTCGCGCACCCGGCCCGCTCCCCGTTGATCACGTTCATTCGAAAATGGCTGTCAGGTGGCTGCCTGGGTGAGGGTGACGGTGTAGCCGAGGGTGGTGAGTTGGTGGGTGAGTCGGGCTTTGCGGTGGGCGTGGTTGCCGGTGTGTCGGTTGGTGTGCCA
>WHST01000196.1 GCA_009379955.1 Streptosporangiales bacterium
GAAGGTCGTGGTGCTCGGCCCTCCGCTGTCGCCTGCGGCCTCACCGCCGTGCGTCAACGCTGCACCGCAGTTCGCGCAGTAACGCGACTCCTGCGGGTTCGCGTGCCCACACTGGGTGCAGAACACGGTAGCCATTGGCTCATTGCCTCCTTGCGGCGCGGACGACGATGCGCGGGGACCAGGGTCCCCGCGGTCACGACTCCAGGGTGCTCGTGTAGCTGCCGGCGTCCATCAGTGCCTCGACCGCCGCCGGGTCAGCCACTCGAATCTCTACCATCCAGCCCTCGCCGTACGGGTCGGAGTTGACGAGGTCGGGCTGGCCGTCGAGGCTCTCGTTGCGCGCCGTCACCGTGCCGGTGACCGGCGCGTAGATGTCGGACACGCTCTTGGTCGACTCGACCTCGCCGACCGCCTGGCCCGACTCGATCTCGCTGCCGACCTCGGGCAGCGAGACGAAGACGATGTCGCCGAGGGCGTCCTGCGCGTAGTGGGTGATGCCGGTGCGCACCACACCGTCGCCCGACGGCTTCACCCACTCGTGGTCGGCCGTGTACTTGAGATCGTCCGGGTACACAGACGGGCTCCTCTTCGTGTGATGTGCGTGTCGGGTGCGGGCTGAGGCGTAGAGGGAGGGTATCGGCACCGGGTCGTGCCTCCCTCCCCGGCATCAGGGGTCGCGGACGGCCGAGACCGTGAGGGACTGGCTCTCGCTGACGGTGGCCTCGGCGCCCGCGCGGTGAAGGGTTTCGAGCACGCCACCGGGGATGTCCATCGCGGTGGCCATCGTGTGCGGATCGCCGATCGCGCGGATCCGGTAGGGCGCCTTCACCTTCTTCCCATCGATGACGACTCCCCCCTTGGCGTCGAGGAAGTAGCTGTCGACCGCGATGCGGACGTCGCCGATCTGGAGCACCTCGGCGCCGGAGTCGCGCAGCTCCTGCACGGCGTTGAGCAGCTCGGCGGCGTTGACACCGCCCTTGGGATCCCTGACGAACAGGTCGATGCCGGGACCGGACGCCGGCTCCGTGCCGGCGAGGATCGCCAGCGTGTGCTGACGGTCCTGGGCGGCCTTGCGCGCCGCCTCGCTGTCCTCGCTGCCGAGCGCGGCCTTCTCCTGCTGCAGCCGCAGGAGCTCCTCGCGGAGGTCCTCCTGACGCTGGTTGAGGCGGTCGAGCAGGCTGACGAGCTCGGACTGGCGCAGGCTCGTGAACGATGCCTCCTGCGACGACGACCGCACCTGGACCGACAGACCGAAGCCCACGACGAGGCAGGCCAGCGCGATGATCGCCTGGGTGCGGTTCGCCTGGGGCGCGACCAGCTCGCGCAGCCGTTCCCGCGGGGTCACCCGGCGGGCGTGGGCCCCGCGGCGCTGTGCCCGCGCGCCGCCCGCACCGGCCGTCGCGCCGGCGGCGATGGGCTCCCCCTCGTCCTCCGGGCCTGCATCGTCGTGGTCGGTGGCCTCGGTGTCGTCGCCGGGCAGGTCGTCGGCGTCGCCCTCGGGGACCTCGTCGGCGTCATCGTCGTCACCGTCGGTGTCGTTCTCGGTGTCCCCGCCGTCGGTGTCGTCGTCGCTGTCGGCGCCCGCCGGTGCGTCGTCCACCTCCTCGGCGTCGGCCACGTCCTCGGCGTCGTCCGGCTCGTCGACCCCGTCCGCGGTGTCGGCGGAGTCGTCCGGCTCGTCGACCTCGTCGGCGGCGGCCGGCTCACCGACGTCGTCGGCGTCGGTCTCGCTCTCCGCCTCGTCGCGCGGATCCGGATCGGTCACGTCCGGCTCCGTCGCCTTCGCGTCGGACTCGTCCCGACTCATCTGCACCCCCTCCCCCCGGTCGGCCTGCACACGATCATGCCTTGAGCAACCCACGCCTGATCGCGGCGACGTTGGTGAAGATCCTGATCCCGAGGACGACGATCACGCCGGTCGACAGCTGGGCACCCACCCCGAGCTGGTCGCCGAGGAAGACGATCAGCGCGGCCACGATGACGTTCGAGACGAACGACACCACGAAGACCTTGTCGTCGAACAGGCCGTCGAGCAGCGCGCGGAACCCGCCGAAGACGGCGTCGAGCGCCGCGACGATCGCGATCGGCAGGTACGGCTGCATCCAGCCGGGGACGGTGGGCTGCAGCACGAGCCCGAGGATCACTCCGGCGGCGAGCGCGATGACGGCGATCATGGCGCACTCTGCCGTCGCGCGTACCGCAGTTGCACGGTCGACGCCGCCGGCAGGTCGAGCCGGTCGCGATCTTGCATGTCGAACCTCACGTCGAAGCTGGTCTGGAGTGTCTTGAAGTATCGTCCCGCGGCGCCGTCGGCGAACGACGCCTGAAGGGTGTGTCGGTCCCCGAGCGCCGAGACGACATACGGCCGTGCCAGGGGACGATAGTCGACGAGCACCGCGTCACCGGCCTCGCGGATGGCGGTGAGCGCCGTGATGCGCTGGCCGTTGATCGCGATGGCCGTCGCCCCGGCCGCCCACAGCCCGTTGACCAGGACCTGGAGGTCGCGGTCCATGATCTTGCCGCCGGAGTCGGTGCCGCCGAGCTCGTCGCTATCGGCGTCGTCGACGGTGACCACGACGCCGGAGCCGCGCACGGCGTTGAAGCCCGTGGTGTCTTGGAGACGCTTGAGCTCGCGCACCTGGTCGGCGCCCTCGCTGTCGACGGCGAGGGCGCGGCGCTGCGCGGCGCCGTACTCCTGGCGGGCGTCGACGAGCTGCCGCTCGAGATTGCCCACGCTCGCGGAACGGTTCTGCGCCTCCTTCACCAGCGCGTCGTGGTCGGCAGCCGCGCGTGAGTCGTCGGTCACCAGCGCGCGGACGGCCGACGTGGCGAAGACGGCGCACACGACCAGCAGGGCGAAGAACGCGGTTCGCCTGGCGATCCGCATCGGGAGCCTGGGCACCGCGGCATGGGGCGAGCCGCCGGCACGAGCGGCGGCGCGGTAGTCGTCCTCCTGGCGGTGGTCGAAGAGGTCGTTGAGCATCGACATCGACGCGTCGGCGCGCCGCGGCACGGGCTTCTCCTCGTCGTCGACCGGGACGGTCGTACGGCGCTCGGCTGGCATCGATCTCCCCCGCGGCCGGATCATGGGCACCGGATGTCGCGGCACGTGTCGGTCATGACCGTCGTCACCTCGGTCCGTGCTGCGACGGCCATTGTGTCAGGCCGTGTCGACGGGAGCCGCGCGCTCCACGACATCGGCCCATTCGTCGAGCAGGTCCTGGACCGCGTCGTCGTCCGGCGCCTCGGCGATGATGTGGGTCACCGGTTCGGCCGGGTCGGGCAGCACGAGCACCCACCTGTCGTCTCGCGGGATGACGCGCAGGCCGTCGGTGGTGTCGACCTCCTGGTCGCCCGCCGCCTCGAGAACCGTGCGCATGACCTGGCCCTTGCTCGCCCAGGGCGTCGGCACTGCGCGGCGCAGGACGTGGGTCACGGGGATGCGCGCCTCGATCTCGCTGACCGTCAGGTTGGCCCGCGCGACGAGCCCGAGCAGCCAGACGAACGCGGCGACCCCGTCGATCGACCCGCCGATCTCGGGCACGACGAAGCCGCCCCGCCCGTCGGCGCCGAGGACGACGTCGCCGTCGATCGCGGCTGTCAGCGAGCTCGCGGACGTCGCGGTCCAGAGGACGCCGACGCCGCGGTCGTTCGCGAGCCGCTCGGCGGCGCGGGTCGCCGTGATCGGCAGGGCCACGCGGCCGGTGCCGAGCTCGCCGGCGACGAGGTGCAGGAAGACGAGCAGAGCCCTGTCGTCGGGGACGAGCGAGCCGCGCTCGTCGACGAGACTGAGCCGCTCGCCGACCGGGTCGAAGTGCACGCCGAAGGCGGCGCGGGACGACGACACGAGTGCCGCGAGCCGCTCGAGGTCGCGCTTGCGGTCGGCCAGTGTCTCGGTCGGGGACGCCTCGTCGAGTCCGCTGTTGACGGTCAGGACGTCGACGCCGAGGTGACCGAGCAGAGGGGGGAGCACGATCGACGCGGCGCCGCCTGCGCAGTCGACGACGACCTTCATGCCCGCGTCGCGGACGCCGGACGTGTCGACCCTCGCCAGCAGCTCCCGCGTGTAGAGCTCGACGACGCGGGGCGGGTAGACGAGGTCGGCGATCTCGCCGGGGAACGCGCGGCGGAACTCCTGGCGGGAGAAGAGCCGTTCGAGCTTGCGTTGCGCGGCGGACGAGAGGTCGGCGCCGTGTTCGTCGAGGAAGATGATGTCGACGCTCTGCGCCTCACCGGGCGAGGTGCGGATGACGATGCCGCCGGCGGAGTCGGTGCGTGACGCCTCGAACCTGGCGACGGGGACGGGCGCCAGCTCGATGTCACGAACGGCGATGCCGCCCGCGTTGAGCGCGCTGATGGCGGCCCGCTTCAGGGTGCGCGCGGCACGGGAGTGGTCACGGGACACGGTGACGCTGTCGCCCTTGCGCAGGGTGCTCGCGTACGCGCTGGCCAGGCGGACGACGAGCTCGGGCGTGATCTCGACGTTGATCAGCCCGCTCACGCCGCGGGTACTGAACAGGTTGCGGTGGCCGCGCGACTCCCAGACGACGCTGGTGTTGACGACGGCGCCGGCCTCGATCGTCTTGAACGGGAAGACCTTGACCCCCGAGGAGATATAGGCCTCCTCCTCGATGACGCACTCGTCACCGATGATCGAGCCCTCCTCCACCCGCGCGCTCCGCATGATGTCGGTGTTCTTGCCGATCACGCAGCCGCGCAGGTTGGTCTGGCCGCCGATGAACGCGTTGTCCTGCACGATCGCGCGGTGGAGGAACGCGCCGTCCTTGACGACGACGTTGCTGCCGAGGACGGTGCCGTCGCGCAGCTCGACGCCGGCCTCGACCTTCGCGTAGTCGCCGATGTAGAGGGGGCCGCGCAGGGTGGCGTCGGGGTCGACCTCGGCGTCCTCGCCGACCCAGATGCCCGGCGCCACCTCGAAGCCGTCGATCTCGATGTTGGTGCTGCCGGACAGCACGTCGGCGTGGGCCTTGAGGTAGCTGTCGTGCGTGCCGACGTCCTCCCAGTAGCCGTCGGCCACGTAGCCGAACAGCGGGGCGTTCTTCTCGAGCAGCATGGGGAACACGTCGGACGACCAGTCGACGACCTCGCCCGCGGGGACGAGGTCGAGGATCTCCGGCTCCAGGACGTAGATGCCGGTGTTGACGGTGTCGGAGAACACCTGGCCCCAGCTGGGCTTCTCGAGGAACCGCTGGATCCGGCCGTCGTCGTCGACGATGGTGATGCCGAACTCCAGCGGGTTGGGCACGCGGACCAGGCAGACGGTCGCGAGGGCGCCGTTCTCCTGGTGGAACGCGACGAGCTTCTCCAGGTCGATGTCGGTGAGAGCGTCACCGGACACGACGACGAAGGTGTCGTCGGAGAGCGCCTCGGCGGCGTTCTTGACGCTGCCCGCGGTGCCCAGCGGTGACTCCTCGGTCGCGTACTGCAGCGACATGCCGAAGTCCTCGCCGTCGCCGAAGTAGTTGCGGATCAGTGACGCGAGGAACTGGACCGTGACCACGGTCTCGCTGAAGCCGTGCTTGCGCAGCAGCCGCAGGACGTGCTCCATGATCGGCCGGTTGACGATCGGCAGCAGCGGCTTGGGCGTGTTCGCGGTGAGTGGGCGTAGCCGGGTGCCCTCTCCCCCGGCCATGACGACAGCTTTCATTGGACCTCCACCCCACCCGTGTACCCGGGGTGGGTCTCGTCATGCATTGGCTTCGCTCGGATCCGACTCCGCGAGTCCTGGGTCGTCGGCCGGACGACGCCCCCGGATCAACCGCCGCGCCTGTTCCATGTAGAGGCCGCCCGACACCCAGTACAGCGCGACGCCCCAGATCGCGAACGCCCAGCCGATGACGTGAGCGTAGGTTTCCACCGACGGTACCGCGACCCCGAGATACAGGATCGGGAAGGCATTGAGAACGCAGAGGGTGCCCGCCTTGCCGAGGATGTGCACCTGCAGCGGACCGTACCCGCTCCGGTGGAGCGCGGGCCACCAGGCCAGGAGCACCAGCTCACGCAACGCCAGCACCGCGACCAGCCACCAGGGCACGACCTCGCGGAGCATCAGGCCGATGCCGGCCGCGAAGATGTAGAGGCGGTCGGCGATCGGGTCGAGCATCTGCCCCAGCCTGCTGGTCTGCTTCAGCCTGCGGGCGAGCCAGCCGTCGAGATAGTCCGTGACCGACGACGCCGCGAGCACGACGACCGCCCACCCGTCGCTCCTCGGGCCGAGGACGAGCCACAGGAAGAGCGGCACACCGAGCAGGCGGAGGGCGGAGACGAGGTTGGGCCAGGTGCGAACGCGCAGCGGCTGCGGTTCTGTTTCTGCTACGACCACCACGCCCCTCCCTGGCCATCGGCGAGGTCGGCGTGAATGTGGCCGGGTCCGCTCGCCTCCTCGACTCTAACGACTTCGGAGGCGTTCCTGCCCGACCTTTGCCGGTGTCACGGCGGGCGACCGCTGCCGAGAAACAAATAAGCACGACTGTGCTAGAAAGGGCGCATGCCCCGGATCGTGGACCACGACGAACGCCGCACGGAGCTCGCCGAGGCCGTCTGGCGCGTGATCGTGCGCGACGGCGTCCAGGCGACGTCCATCAGGACGGTCGCCAGGGAGGCGGGACGGTCGGCCGGTTCGCTGCGACACTACTTCGCGACGCACGACAAGCTGCTGGTGTTCGCGATGGGACTCGTCGAGGACCGCGTACGGGAGCGGGTCTCGCGGATCGACATCAACGGCCTGCCGGTCGACGTCGCGCTTCGGTACTGCGTCGAGGTGCTGCCGCTCGACGACCAGCGACGGGCGGAGGCGGAGGTGTGGTTCGCGCTGAGCGCCTCGGGCCTGTCGGCCCCCCGGCTGGGCGAGATCAGGGACCGGGCCGACCAGGGCATGTACGAGCTGTGCCACGGGCTGCTCGAGGGGATGCGCCAGTCCGGCGCCTACCGGCACCAGCGGGTCGACGAGGTGGAGGTCGAGCGGCTGTGGTCGCTGCTCGACGGCCTCTCGCTCCATCTGCTGTTCGCGCCCCGGGGCGTCCCCGTCGTCGACCCCGAGGCCGTGCTGCGCCGGTACTTCGACGAGGTGCTGGTGATCCCCGGCTGACCAACCTATGAGGTCGAAGTCAAGTCCGGGCTTGAGGTGAGCTTGGGCATGGTGGGCTGGCTCACCGGCTGGATGCCGCTGAGCTTGGTCGTGGGTGGATGGTGGTGCGTCGCTGCGGGCGGTGCCTCGCGC
>WHST01000197.1 GCA_009379955.1 Streptosporangiales bacterium
CCTGCCCGAAACCGCCCCGCAGACCCCCGAGCCGGGGTCAAGGGGGCTCGGCAGAGAACCCGGCAGCCGTTCGGGAACCACCGCGAGCGTCCGAAGGCCGGGTCATCCCGGGAATGGCTCATTGATCAGCGCATCCCTAGAGGTGGGCGATCAGGGCGTAGCGCTCGTCGTGGACGGCGTGCCCCCAGAGGTGGGGGTCGCCGTCGAGCGGTTCGACGTGCATGGCGGCGACGAGCGGACGCACCGCGGCCGCGAGGTCGTCCGCGGTGACGCCGCCGTCCCACGGCAGCGTCTCCGCCCCGCTGATGTACGGCGCGACGTCGAGACTTGGGGTACGCCAGCGGCCCTCGACCAGGACCAGGCGGCCGCCCGGCCGGAGCCTGCGGGTCCAGTCGCGCAGCGCGGCGTGCGGGTCGGGCAGGGTCCACACCACGTGCCGGGCGAGGACGACGTCGTAGCGCTCGGCGCCGGTCGGCGGCCGGCCGGCATCGCCCTCGAGGAAGCGGCCGGTCAGACCCGCGGCGGCGAGCTTGGCGCGTGCTGCCTCGACCATGCGCGGCGCGAGGTCGACGCCGGTCACCCGGTGTCCGGCCTCGGCCGCCAGGAGGGCGAGCGAGCCGGTGCCGCAGCCGATGTCGAGCACGTCCGCCGGCGCCGCGGGCAGCCAGCCCGCAAGCCGTCGTGCCCACGCGGCGCGGACGGTTGCCTCGCGCAGCCCGTGGTCGGGCTCGTCGTCGAACGCCCCGGCGGCGTCGTCCCAGTACCGCGCGACCGCGCGGATCGTGTCGTCCATGCCGGCCATCGTCGCAGTCGCTGCCGACACCTCTCGGAGAAGCGCAGCACCTGTCCTGGGTCGGGCCGCATGGGTCCGTTGTGGTAGCGGGCCGCACTCTCAGGGTCCGTTGCCTTGGGGGCTGTTGCTGTGGGTCCGGTGCTGTGGGCCGTTGTGGGTACGCTGCCTCACCCCTTTCTTGATTGTGGAGGTCGGCCGCCGGGTGTCAAGAAACCGCACAGCGTCTTTTGTGGGATTACTGGTCTTGCGGTTTCTTGACACCCGGCGACCGACCCCATAAAACCTCGCATCTACGGGGTGAGGCAGCTCTCTGGGCGCCGCGCTCCCCGGTCAGCTCGCTGTAACGGTCGCCTCGTGCGCCTTTCGTCGAGACCTCCGGAACTGTTATTCACCCGTGACATTAGCCGGATCCCGGGTGTCCGATATAACCCGGTTCATTGTCGGTACCCGGGTCTATTCTTGGGTTTATGGACGGCGACACGACTGCGACTCTCGACACTGCGGACGCGGTGTGGGAACGCGTCCTGACCGTCCGCGAGGCAGTCGCGTCGCTGACCGGCACCTGGCTCGGTGTGCTGCGCGGCGACGACGCGCAAGGGGTCACCGCGGTGGTGGAGGAGATCACCCGGATGACCTCGGTCATACAGCAGGGGCTGGTGCGGCAGGTCATCGACCAGGGCATCGCCACCGACCTCGGCTACAAGTCGGCGGTGCCGTACCTGCGGGACCTCCTACGGATCACCCAGTCCGACGCCGCCGCCCGAGTCCGTGCCGTGGACCGGTTCCAGCCCCGCACCGCCGTGTCCGGGGAGGTACTCCCGGCGCGGTTCCCGCAGGTCGCCGACGCCCAGCGGGCAGGGGACATCTCGTCTCGGCATGCCACCGTGATCGCCGAAGCGTTGGAGGAGCTACCCGCCGCCGTCGACGGCGCGACGCGGGACGCGGCGGAGAGGCGCCTGGTCGCCGACGCCACCCACCTCGACCCCGGCCGGGTCCGGCTCGCTGCGCGGCACCTGCAGGCCGTCCTCGACCCCGACGGGCAGCTCGCGGACGAGCAGGAACGGCGGGAGCGGCAGGAGTTCACGATCAGTCGGGATCTGCACGGTATGTTCCGGCTCCGCGGTCGCCTCGACGCACCCACCGCGAACGCGGTGAACCTCGCCGTCGAGGCCCTCGCCAAACCGAAACCCGAAGCCGACGGCACCCCCGATCTGCGGACCGCGCCACGCCGCCGCGCAGAGGCGCTCGGCCAGCTCGCCACCCTCGCGCTGGGGCACCCGGACATGCCGACCTCGGGTGGGCGCCGTCCACAGGTCATCGCGACCATCACTCTGGCCGAGCTCGAGAACAGGTCCGGGCTCGCGTGGTTGAACAACGGCGAACCCATCTCCGTCCACGAACTCCTGACGACCGCGTGTGACGCCGACACCGCACTCGCGGTGTTCGGGCACCACGGGGAGGTACTGCACTACGGGCGCAGCAAGCGCCTCGCGCCACCCGTGCTGCGCAAGGCGCTGGTCGCTCGGGACCGGGGGTGTGTGATATTCGGGTGTGACGCGCCACCGCAATACACCGAGGCGCACCACCTCACCTGGTGGAGCCACGGCGGCCGTACCGACATCGACAACACCGCGCTGGTCTGCACCCGCCACCACACCGACATCCACGCCGGACGCGCCGAACTCGTCATGATCAACAGCCGCGCCCACACCGTGCCACCCGCCTGGCTCGACCCCACCCAGACACCCAGACGCAACCGCGTCTTCGACCGGTCCCCGTGACCCGGTGTTACGCAGGCAGCAGGTCGATGCATGTCGGAACGTCGGGGTGGCAGTAGGCCGACTGACGTGCGCGCGGGTGACGCGTCGTGACGTCGCGTCAGCTCAGGAGGTCTGGGACAGGTGCTCTTTCGCGTCGTCGTACGTGCCCGTCGGCGTCGTCTCTGCGGGGGAGTAGATGAGGTGCAGGACGCCGGTAGTGAAGGCCTGGGAGGAGACCAGCCGCAGCGGGATCGGGGACTCGCCCTCGTCGAACAGGCGCAGGCCCTTGCGGACGGCGATCGGGTGGACCAGCAGGTGCAGCTCGTCGAGGAGGCCGGCGGCCAGCAACTGGCGGACGACGGAGACCGAGCCGCTGATCGCGATGTCCGTCGCGCCCGGCTCGTTCTTCAGCGCGGTGACGACCTCGACCAGGTCGCCGTTCAGCAGCTCGGAGTTGCGCCAGGTGAACTGGAGCTTCTGGTTCGAGACGACGATCTTGCGCGCATCGCCGAGCGCCTTGGCCATGCCGGCGTCCTCGCCGCCCGCGGTCTCGCGGTCCGGCCACGCACCGGCGAAGCTGTCGTAGGTCTTGCGGCCGAGTACCAGCGTGTCGGCGGTGGCCAGCTGGCCGCTGACGGCCACGCCCATCTCGTCGTTGAAGTACGGGAAGTGCCAATCCTGCGGATCCTCGACGACGCTGTCGAGCGAGATGAACAGACCGGCGGTGATCTTCCGCATCGCGTTACTCCCTGAGCGGTCGTGGCGAAGTGTGGTGTCGGACGGAGTAGCCGTCGTGCTCGTGCGGGAACTGTCGGCGGTCCTTGAACAGCAGCATAGAGAGAGCCGGTAGACGTGGCTTCGCCGACTTGTCAGACTCTCGGAGCGCCAGTTGGCGCTCACAGCGTGACAGGTCCACGGAGCCCGAACGGGGGAGCGGCGTGCTGGCCGATGACGAGCTCACCGACATGGAGCGCCGGGTGGTCAAGGCGGCGGCAACCGGCGAACCGGTGGGGTTCGGCTCTGATTCAGCCGCGGAGGCCGAGTCGTGGCCCGCCTACAGGAGGGTACGAGCCGAGCTGCTGGTCGAGCTACTGACCGGGCGGCGCGGACGTGCCGAGCACGGACCGAAAGGCGTGACCCTGGTCGGTGTCCGCATCACCGGCCGGTTCGACCTGGGCGGCGCGATCGTCTCGTGTCCCGTCGCCCTGCTCGGCTGCTGGTTCGACAAACCGATCGATTTCAGGGAGATGCAGGCCGTGTCGATCCGGCTCAACGACAGCCACCTGCCAGGCATTGCCGCCGACTACCTCCGCACCAGTCACACGGTGAACCTCGCCGGGCTCGTCTGCAAGGGCAATGCCAGCTTCATCGCCGCCCACGTGGGTGGACAGTTCGTTCTCAACCAGGCTCGTCTGAAGCCTGCCAGCGGTCTCGCTCTGCAAGCCTGGGGGCTCACCGTCGACCACGACATGTGGTGCTACGGAGGGTTCGAGGCGGAGGGTGGGGTGCAGTTGGCCGGCGCTCGGATCGGACGAAGCCTCGCCCTGGACGGCGCAACGCTGACGAACCACGATGGCTACGCGCTGGACGCGCGGGACCTGACGGTCGAGCAGTCGATGTCCTGTGCCGACGTCACCGCGACAGGCGGTGTCGACCTGAGCTCCGGACACGTTCGCGGGATGCTCGATCTGCGCGGGGCGAGCCTGACCAACGCGAAGGGTCGGGCACTCGACGCCGCTCGACTCACGGTCGGCCAGAACATGCGCTGCTGGGACGGCTTCACCGCGGCGGGGACGGTCTGCCTGGTCGGAGCGCGCATCGAAGGTGCGCTGGTGATGTCCGAGGCAAAGCTCACTGCGGGACCCGACGTGCAGGTCTCCGGCGATCCGGAGACGGAGGTCTCGGACGGGCCCGAGGCGAAGCTCCCCGACCAGCGTGGCCTTGCCCTGGAGGCCGACATGCTCACCGTCGGCCAGAACGTCAGCTTCGCTTCGACGGTGTGCGACGGGGAGCTCCGCCTGACCGACGCGCAAATCGGTGGCGCGATCTTCTTCACCGGAGCGAGGCTGACCAATCCGGGGCGAGACGCTCTCGTTGCCGTCAGTGCGACCGTCGGCAACGACCTGATGCTCGGGGGTGGCTGCGTCGTCACGGGTGAGGTCCGGTTGCACGACACGCGCGTCGGCGGCATTGTCGACCTCGCCGGGGCGACTCTGGCGAACGACGGCGCGCGCGCTTTCTACGCGGATGGCCTCGTCGTCGACGGTGCCGTCCTCGGCATGGGTCTCACCGTCACCGGCGAGTTTCGGCTGACCGCGACTCACATCGGTGGCCACCTGGACCTCAGCCGTGCCGACCTCTCCAACCCTGGCGGCACCGCTCTCGAGGCCGCCGATCTCGTCGTCGGCGGTAACGCGTTCGTCAGGAATGGCTTCAGCGCCAAGGGCATCGTTGTGCTGACGGGTGCCGACGTCGGCGGCGAGTTCGACCTCCGGAGAGCGAGGCTGAGCAACGCGGGAGACTACGCGCTCGCCGGGCGTGGCCTGAAGGTCGGCGGTGACATGATCTGCGGAGACGCCTTCACCTCCGACGGATGCATTCGTCTGCGCGACGCGCGGATCGGCGGGCGACTCGACTTCGGTGAGGCCGAGCTCACCGGTGCGAAAGACGGTGTCGGCCTGGACGCCGAGGGCCTGCGTGCCTCTGCGCTGGTGCTGATGCCGGTACGACCGCCCGATGGCGTGGTCGACCTGACGGACGCGCACGTCGGCACCTTTCTCGACCGTCCGTCGAGTTGGCCCAAGGTGTTGCGGCTGCGCGGGTTCGTGTACGAGTCGGTGACCACCAAGGGCGTACCGGTGAAGAAGCGTCTGAAGGAGTGGGTGTCGCGACACGAGGGGGGATACGCGCCCGGTCCCTACGACGAGCTCGCCGCGGCGTACCGGCGAGCGGGGTACGGTGAGCGCGCTCGCCGGGTGAGCCTGGAGAAGCAGTGGTGCCGACGCAGCAAGTTGAACGTCTTCGGCAAGGCCTGGAACTGGTTCCTGTGGGCGACCGTGGGGTACGGCTACCGCACCTGGCTCGCTGCCGTGTGGCTGGCGGCGATCCTGGTGTTGGGGTCGTTGGTGTTCGCCGTCCTGCACCCGGCGGAGCTGCATCCGGCCGGGGCAGGCACACCCGCGTTCAACGCGTTCGCCTACACGGTGGACGTGCTGCTCCCGGTCGGCGACCTGGGCCAGCAGGCCGCGTGGCAGGCCGAGGGTGCGGCGGTGTGGTGGTCCTTCGGCCTCGCGCTCGCGGGCTGGCTGCTGGTCACCGCCGTCGTCGCCGGCCTCACCAACGCGCTGAGTCGTGACCAGCACTAGCGCATCGTCATTAGCGAACCTGACCCGGTCACCTCCGCCCGGGTGTCCGGGGTGGGACGATCGGTCCGATGGAGACGCCTGATGCACCGACCGGTCCGCGGCCGGTGTGCGTGCTGGTCGCGCACGGTACCCGCGATCCGCGCGGGCCGGGCGCGCTGGCCGCGCTGGCCGACGCCCTGGCGGCGGCCGGTGGTGTGGACGTGCGGCTGGCGTTCGTCGACGTGATCGGGCCGACTGTCGGGGACGTGCTCGCCGGCGTCGACGGTCCGGCCGTCGTCGTTCCCGCGTTCCTCGCCGAGGGCTATCACGTACGTGTCGACCTGCCGCGCCAGATGGCGGCGGCCGAGCGCGACGACGTCGTGGTGGCGCCCGCGCTCGGGCCTGACCCCGGGCTGGTCGACGCGCTCGCGGACCGGCTCGCCGAGGCCGGTCGCCGGCCCGGGGACGCGGTCGTGCTCGCGGCCGCGGGGTCGTCCGACGCCCGTGCACTCGCCGATGTCGAGGTTGCCAGGCGGCTGCTCGCCGACCGCGTCGACGGGGCGGTGACCACGGGCTACGTCACGTCGGCCGAGCCCGCCGTGCCGGACGCGGTCGACGCCGCCAGGCGCACGGACGGTGGTCGGGTGGCGCTCGCGGCCTGGCTGCTCGCGCCCGGCATGTTCCTGCAGCGGCTCGTGGCGGCGGGCGCCGACGTCGTCACCGAGCCGCTCGGTGCCCATCCCGCGGTCGTCGCCGCGCTGCTCGACCGCTACACCGCGGGTCGCGCCGGTTAGCGGACGCATAGCGGACCTCCCCTAGTAGTACTTTGTTATGTCGAGTCTGCGGGGGTGGGTGGGCGTGGCAGGACGGGTTGCAGGCAGAGACGGCAAGCGCCGGTCCAGACGCCGAGTAGGGCCTGGAGTTCGCGGAGGACGGCGTAAAGAGTCAGGCCG
>WHST01000198.1 GCA_009379955.1 Streptosporangiales bacterium
CCGCCAGGCCGGCCTCGAGCAAGCCCGGCTACACCGGCTTGCCACCCACCGCCAAGAACGACAGACTCAACCCACCCAGAACCCCGACGATGTTGGCTAATCCAACGCCAAAGTGCGTCACGAAGTCAGAAACACGTCACGGTGGCCCGGCCGACGTCGGGGAGTGAGGGTCAATTGACGCAGTGTTGACTGCCCCATGTCGGTATGCAACTCTGCGGACAATGACGGGGGTGCCGAGGAGGCACGCATGGGTTCTCGCCGGACATCGACTTCCTCCGCCTCGGCACGCGCCGCCGTCGCGTGCCTCGCAGCGAGCGGACTCGTCCTGGTCTCGTGTACGACGGGCGGCAACGACCCGTCCGCCTCGGCCGACCGCACGTTCGACATCGGCATCGGCGTCGACCTCGACACGGTCGATCCCGCACAGATGACCACGACCACCGTGCAGAACGTCGTCGACTACGGGGTCGAGACCCTCACCAAGCTCGACAAGGACGGCAAGGTGCAGCCCGGCCTCGCGACGTCGTGGAAGACGTCCGGCGACGGCAAGGTGCTCACGCTGACCCTGCGCGACGGCGTCACGTTCCACGACGGCACCGACTTCGACGCCGAGGCGGTGAAGTTCAACCTCGACCGCATCCTCGACCAGAAGGTCAAGGTCCCGATCCGGGGGGTCTACGAGGTCATCTCGAAGGTCACCGCGACCGACGCCACCACGGTGCGGCTCGACCTCGATCACCCCGACCCGAACCTCATCAACAACCTGAGCACGACCATCTCCGGGATCCTGTCCCCCGACTCGACGAAGAAGGACGGCAACAGCTACACCAACATCGTGAAACCGGTCGGCACGGGTCCGTACACGTTCGTCGACCTGAAGAAGGGCGACCAGGCCGTGTTCAAGAAGTACGCGGACTACTGGGGGAAGAAGCCGTACTACGACCGCGTCGTCTTCCACATCGTGCCCGAGGGCAACTCGCGCGAGGCCATCCTCAGGTCCGGCCAGGCGGACATGATCATGAACCCGCCGGTCTCCGACCTCGAGGCGCTGGACAAGGACGCCAGCATCGACATCCTGAAGGCGCCGAGCGACCGGGCCGTCTTCATCGCCTTCAACAACTCCAAGCCGCCGTTCGACGACAAGTTGGTGCGGCAGGCGCTCAACTACGCCGTCGACAAGAAGAACATCGCCGACAAGGTCCTGTTCGGCGCCGTCGACACGATGGACTCCCCGCTGGCGGCGAGCCTCAACGGCTACTGCGAGGTCGGCGACTACGCGTTCGACCAGAAGAAGGCGAAGCAGCTGCTCGCCGACGCCGGCGTCGACAAGCTGACCGTCACGTTCGGCACCCCCACGGGCCGCTACCTCCAGGACAAGCAGGCCGCGCAGGCGATCGCGGCGAACCTGAAGGACGTCGGCGTCACGGCGAAGGTGCGGACCATGGACTGGCCGTCGTACCAGGCCGCCACGGCGGAGCCGAAGGCGCAGCAGCAGTTCGACCTGCACCTCCTCGGCTGGGCGCCGGGCTCGCTCGACGCGCCGACCCAGTTCCAGATGTTCCAGCGCTCGCAGTGGCCGCCGAACGGCCTCGCGACCTCCTTCTACACCAACCCCAAGGTGGAGACCCTCATCGCCAAGGGCAACAGGGAGCTCGACACCGAGAAGCGCAACACGATGTACTGCGACGCGCAGAAGCTCATCTGGGACGACGCTCCGTGGCTGTTCCTGTGGAGCCAGACGCTCGTCCTCGCCCATTCGAGCGACGTCACCGGCATCTCCTACATCCCCAACGAGAAGTTCGACACCATCTACGCCAAGCCGGCCAAGTAGGGCATCCGACCATGTCCCGTGCCGACCTGAGCGGATGACACGTTGCGTGGCTTCTGGGTCTACCTGGCGAGGCGGCTCGCAGCGTCGGTCGTGACGCTCCTGGGTGTCGGTCTGGTGCTGGTCGCGCTCGTCCAGGTCCTGCCGGGCGACCCGGCGCGGGTGATCGCGGGCATGCAGGCCAGCAACGACGAGGTCCTGCGGATCCGGCAGATGATGGGGCTGGACGAACCCGTCCTCGTCCAGTACCTCCGGTTCCTGGAGCACCTGGTCCACGGCAACCTCGGCGTCTCGGCGCGGACCGGCAACCCGGTGACGGCCGAGATCTGGGCGCGGCTGCCGTTCACGCTGGAGCTCGCGATCCTCGGCACCCTGTTCGGCGTGGTCGCGGGCGTCCTGCTCGGCGTCGTCGCCGCGACGCACCGCGAGGGCTGGCTCGACAGCCTGGTCTCCGCGGTGGGCGTGATGGGCATCTCCATGCCGGTGTACTGGCTCGGCATCCTGCTCATCATGCTGTTCGCGGTGAACCTCAAGGTCCTCCCCGCGTCGGGGGCGGCGACGCTGTCCAGCCTGGTCCTGCCGTCGCTGACGCTCGGCGTGTTCTCCATGGCGATCGTGTCGCGCATGACGCGGTCGAACATGCTCGACGTCCTCGGCAGGGACTACATCCGCACGGTGCGGGCGAAGGGGCTCGTGGAGCGGATCGTGGTGTACAAGCACGCGCTGCGCAACGCCTTCGTGCCGATCCTGACGGTCATCGGCCTGCAGTTCGGATCCCTGCTCGGCGGCGCGGTCCTCACCGAGTCGGTCTTCGCCTGGCCGGGACTCGGGCGCCTGCTCATCGACTCGATCAACTCGCGCGACTTCCCCATGGTGCAGGGGATCGTGTTCACGTTCGCCGCGATGTTCATCGTCGTCAACATCATCACCGACCTCCTCTACACGGTCGTCGACCCGCGGGTGCGGCTCTATGGCTGACCAGGTGGTCGAGCAGCAGCCCGCGGAGGACGTGGCGCCGGGCGCGCGACCCTCGCTGGGAGCGCTGCGCGCGCTCACGCGCAACCGGGCGGCGCTCGCCGGTGTCGCGATCCTCGTCGTGTTCGCCGTGCTCGCCGTCACGGCGCCGCTGCTGACGCCGTACGACCCGACGAGGCAGGTGCTGGCGTCGGCGTTCCAGGGCCCGTCGTGGAGCCATCCGCTGGGGACGGACGGCCTCGGGCGCGACATCCTCGCCCGGATCATGTACGGCGGGCGCTACACCCTGATGATCGGCGTGCTGTCGGTGTCGATCGCGACGGGCGTCGGCGTGCCGCTCGGGCTGGCGTCCGGCTACCTCGGCGGGTGGGTCGACCTGGTGATCCAGCGGATCGCCGACATCATGCTGGCGTTCAACCCGTTCCTGCTCGCGCTCGCCCTGGTCGCGGTGCTCGGCGTCGGCCTCCGGAGCGTGATCATCGCGGCCGGGCTCGGCGTGATGCCGCAGTTCATCCGGCTGGCGCGGGGCCTCGCCCTCTCGTTACGCGAGGAGGTCTACGTCGAGGCGGCGGAGGCGTTCGGCGCGAGCCGGCTGATGATCCTGCGGCGCCACCTGTTGCGCAACGCGCTGACACCGATCATCGTGTACGCCACGCTGAACATCGGGCTGACGATCCTGGTGGCGGCCGGGCTCGGTTTCCTCGGGCTCGGCGTCCAGCCCCCGGTCCCGGAGTGGGGGACGATGCTCGGCGAGGGACGCGAGTACATCTTCCACGCGGCCTACACGTCGACCTTCCCAGGACTCGCCATCTTCCTCGTCGTCCTCGGCTTCAACCTCGCCGGCGACGGCCTCCGGGACGCCCTCGACCCGAACCTGCGAGCCTGACCGGACCTGAAGGGAGCGGAGCCGTGGCAGAGCCGGTGCTGTCCATCCGGGACCTCTCGGTGAGCTTCCGTACCGGCTCGGGCGTCGTGCGGGCGGTCGACAAGGTGAGCTACGACGTGTACCCGGGCGAGACGCTCGGGGTGGTCGGCGAGTCCGGTTCCGGCAAGAGCGTGACGGTGATGTCCCTGCTGCGACTCCTCGCCGAGACACGCCGGCTCGAGACGTCGGGTGAGGCGCTCTTCGACGGCAGGGACCTGCTGCGCCTCTCGAAGAAGGAGCTGCGCACGATCCGCGGCAGGCAGATCGCGTTCGTGCCGCAGGATCCGATGACCTGCCTCGACCCGGTGTTCAAGGTGGGCGAGCAGGTGGGCGAGGCCGTCCAGGCGCACAACCCCGGCGTGCGTGGCGGGGCGCTGCGGCGCCGGGCGATCGAGCTGCTCGAGCTGGTGGGCATCCCCCAGCCCCAGCGCCGGTACGCCCAGTACCCGCACGAGTACTCCGGCGGCATGCGGCAGCGTGCGATGATCGCCATGGCCATGGCGAACCGTCCCGCGCTGCTCATCGCGGACGAGCCCACGACCGCGCTCGACGTGACCATCCAGGCGCAGATCCTCGAGGTGCTCAAGACCGCGCAGCGGGAGACCGAGGCCGGTGTCGTCCTGATCACCCACGACCTCGGGCTGATCGCCGAGATGGCCGACCGGGTCGTCGTGATGTACGCCGGCCACGTCGTGGAGACCGGCGACGTCGACACCATCTTCACGAAGCCACGCCACCCGTACACGCTGGGCCTGATGAGGAGCCTGCCGCAGGTCGGGGCGAACGAGAAGTGGCTCAAGCCGATCCCGGGCAGCCCGCCCAACCTGGCGCACGTACCGAGCGGCTGCCCGTTCCACCCGCGCTGCCTCCTGACCCGTGACCGGGAGGCCTGCCGCACCGAGCTGCCCGTCCTCGAGCCGGTGGACTCCGGCCGGCACGAGGCCGCCTGCCACTTCAAGGACGAGCTGTCGACCGAGGCCGCTCGCATCCTCGCGACCGCGGAGCAGATCAGGTGAGCGGGCGGGGAGGCCGGCGCGAGTACGGTGAGCGGGCGGCGAAGGGGGAGTCCATCCTGCGGGTGCGGGAGCTCGTCAAGCACTTCCCCCTCACGAGCGGTCTGCTGCGGCGGCAGATCGGCGTGGTCCACGCCGTCGACGGCGTCGACCTGGAGCTGGCCGCGGGCGAGACGCTGGGGATCGTCGGCGAGTCCGGCTGCGGCAAGACGACCCTCGGGCGCACCGTGCTCCGGCTGCTCGACCCCACCGCCGGGAGCATGGAGTTCAAGGGCCGCGACATCACCTCGCTCCCCCGCTCCGCGCTGCGCCCGCTCCGCCGGCAGGCACAGATCGTGTTCCAGGACCCGTACGCGTCGCTCGACCCCCGGATGACCGTGCGCGACCTCATCGCGGAGCCGCTGCGTACGCACGGCATCTTCGCGGAGAGCGGTGGCCGGCGCCGGGTCGCCGAGCTGATGGAGATCGTCGGTCTCAAGCGCGAGTACGACAGCCGCTTCCCGCACGAGTTCTCCGGCGGGCAGCGCCAGCGGATCGGGATCGCGCGTGCCCTCGCCCTCGACCCCGAGCTGCTCGTGCTGGACGAGCCCGTGTCCGCCCTCGACGTCTCGATCCAGGCGCAGGTGATCAACCTGCTGAGGCGGATCCAGGAGGAGTTCGGCTTCGCCTACCTGTTCATCGCGCACGACCTCACCGTCGTCCGCCACATCTCCGACCGGGTCGCTGTCATGTACCTCGGCAAGTTCGTGGAGACAGGCACGCGCGACCAGGTGTACGCGCGACCCAGCCACCCCTACACGCAGGCCCTGCTGTCCGCCGTGCCCATGCCGGAACCGTCGATGCGCGGGCAGCGCGAACGCATCGTGCTGCAGGGCGACGTACCGAATCCCGCGAGCCCGCCGTCGGGATGCCGGTTCCGCACCCGGTGCTGGAAGGCCGACGACGTGTGCGCCGAACAGGAGCCCGCGCTCACCGAGCGGGGACAGGGACACCCCAACGCGTGCCACTTCGCCGAGGTCGACGCCGGTGTCGGCTTCCCCGGGGCGTCGCACTGACCATGCTCGCCGACGTCCTCACGTACCTACGCTGCCCGCACTGCAGAGCCTCGCTCGACCTCGCCGGCGGGATGGTGCGGTGTACCGCCGGGCACGCGTTCGACGTGGCACGGCAGGGCTACGTCAACCTGCTGCCCGGCGACGCGCGCGCCGGGGCGGGGGACACCGCCGGCATGGTGCGTGCGCGGCACGACTTCCTCGGCCGCGGCCACTTCGCCGGCCTCGCCGACCGGATCACCGAGCTGGCCACCGCCGGCCTCGCCGCCGATGGCTGCGTCGCCGACGTGGGCGCCGGCACCGGCTACCACCTCGCCCGCCTGCTCGACGCGCTGCCCGACCGGGTCGGCCTGGCGCTCGACGTCTCGAAGTACGCCGTGCGCCGCGCCGCCCGTGCCCACCCGCGGATCGGCGCGGCGGCGTGCGACACGTGGCGGTCGCTGCCCGTCCGCGACGGCGCCGCCGCTGCCGTGCTCGACGTGTTCGCGCCCCGCAACGGCCCGGAGTTCCGGCGGATCCTCGCCCCTGGCGGCATCCTCGTCGTGGTCACCCCCACCCCCAGGCACCTGCGGGAGCTGGTCACGACGCTCGGCCTGCTCACCGTCGACGAGCGCAAGGAGGAGCGGGTCGCCGGCACCCTCGGCGGGTCGTTCACCGCCGGGACCTCGCTGGTGCACGAGGAGACACCGCTGCTCGCGCACGAGGACGTCGAGGCCCTCGTGGCGATGGGCCCCAGCGCCTGGCACACCGCGCCCAGGGTCGTCGCCGAACGCGTCGCGCACCTGCCGAACCCGGTCCCGGTGACCCTGTCGGTCACCCTCACGACCTACCGCCCGGTCCCCTGACCCCTGACCCGACCCCGCTGGGGACCCCAACGGTGGCCAGGACCCCAGCCGGGGACCCCAACGGTGGCCAGGACCCCAGCCGGGGACCCCAACGGTGGCCAGGACCCCAGCCGGGGACCCCAACGGTGGCCAGGACCCCAGCCGGGGACCCCAACGG
>WHST01000199.1 GCA_009379955.1 Streptosporangiales bacterium
GCCGGCCTGACTCTTTACGCCGTCCTCCGCGAACTCCAGGCCCTACTCGGCGTCTGGACCGGCGCTTGCCGTCTCTGCCTGCAACCCGTCCTGCCACGCCCACCCACCCCCGCAGACTCGACATAACAAAGTACTACTAGCCAAGCCTCAGCGGTACCGACGAAGGGACTCGCCATGGCACGAGCCCAGCAGCCCGTCGCCCTGACCGGGAACGAAGGACGTCACCCCGGCGCGTTCGAACCCGTCACCCTGATCCTCACGATCGGCCTGAGCGTGCTCGGGGCGATCATCGGACTCCACCTCGTCACCACGCTCGGGGTGTCCGCCAACACCTCGGTCATCGGCGCGCTCGTCGCGATGCTGGTCGGCCGGATCTCCGTGCTCGGCCTGCGTTCGATGCGCTCGGTGCACCGCCAGAACCTCACCCAGAGCGCGATCTCCGCGTCGACGTTCGCCGCGGCCAACGCGCTGCTGACGCCGATCGCGGTGCCGTTCGTCTTCGGCCGGCCCGACCTCGTCTGGCCGATGCTGGTCGGCGCGACGGCCGGTCTCGTGGTCGACGCATGGGTGCTGTACCGGATCTTCGACAGCACGTTCCTGCAGGCGACCGAGGCATGGCCACCAGGCGTCGCGGCCGCCGAGACGATCATCGCGGGCGACAAGGGCGGCCGGCGCGCGGTGGTCCTGGGCGCGGGCGCCGTCGTCGGCTTCGCCGGCTCGTGGTTCGGCCTGTCGATGTCGGCGGCGGGAGTCGCGTTCATCGGCAACATGTGGGCGCTCGGCATGTTCGGTCTGGGGTTGCTGGTGAGCCAGTACGAGCCCGCGCTGCTCGGTGTCGACCTCAACGCCGCGTTCATCCCGCACGGCGTCATGATCGGCGCCGGCATCGTCGCGCTCGTCCAGGCGGTGCGGATCCTCGCACGCCGGCGCGAGCGGCGTCGGGGGGAGACCGCCGAGGAGTCCGGAGACGACGCCGAGGCGCAGGACCCGAGCCTGGTGCCGACCGTCGACGAGGCGCGACTGCGGCGCTCGCTGCTCATCGGCTACGTGCTGTTCGTCGCGGGTGCACTGGTGCTCGCCCTCGCCGGTGGCGCGTACGCGGACCTGTCGGTGCCCGCGTTGATCGGGTGGGTGCTGTTCGCCGGGTTCGCCGCGCTGGTGCACGAGATCATCGTCGGCCTCGCTGCGATGCACGCGGGCTGGTTCCCCGCGTTCGCGGTCACCCTGATCTTCCTGATCCTCGGTCTGCTGCTCGGTATGCCGGCGCTCCCGCTGGCGCTGCTCGTGGGCTACTGCGCGTCGACCGGGCCCGCGTTCGCGGACATGGGGTACGACTTCAAGGCCGGCTGGATCCTGCGCCGCGCGCGCCGGCCGTACCGGGTGTTCGAGCTCGCCGGTCGCAGGCAGCAGTTCCGCTCGTCGCTCATCGGCTGCGCCGTCGCCGTCGCCGTCGTCGCGATCCTGTGGCGCTCGTACTTCGAGAACGGGCAGCTGCCGCCGGTGTCCGAGGTGTACGCGGACACGATCAAGGCCGGCCTCACCGACGCGGGAAACACGCTCAACCTGGTGCTCTGGGCGATCCCCGGCGCGGTCGTCCAGCTGGTCGGCGGCCCGAAGCGCCAGATGGGAATCCTGCTGGCGACGGGGCTTCTCGTCGCGACGCCGAACGCGGGCTGGCTGGTGTTCGGCGCGATCGTGGCGCGGCTCGTCTACCGCCGGATCCGCGGGCCGCAGGCCGAGAACGAGCTGTCCCTTGTCGGTGCCGGCATCATCGCGGGCGACTCGATCGCCGCCACCGGACAGGTCCTGAAGAACTGACGACAGGAGGCATGGATGGAAGTCACGAGCCGCGTCGAGTCCCGAGGGCGCTACCTCTCGTACGAGGCCGCGCTGGGTGCGCGCAAGCTCGTCGAGGAGATCATGTGCGTGAAGCCGGGCGAGAACGTCGTCATCACGATCGACACCGCCGGCGACGACAGGGTCGCCGAACTGACCGCGCAGGCCGTGGCGGCGGCGGCCGCGAGCCCCGTCGTCGTGCGCTACGAATCGCGTGGCACGTCCGCGATGGAACCACCGGCTCCCGTCGCCGGCGCGATCGCGCACGCGGACGTGTGGATCGAGTACGCGGTGGGCTACCTGATGCACAGCGACGCCTTCCGTACCGCCATCGACAACGGTGCCCGTTACGCCAACCTCACGGCGATGGACGTGCAGATGCTCGTCGACACCGTCGGACGCGTCGACTTCGACGGTGCGACGCGGCTGGGTGAGGCGCTCGTCGACCTGCTCGAACGCGCCGACGAGGTGCGCATCACCACGCCCGCCGGCACCGACATCACGGCCCGCAACGGCGGGCGACCGATCAACCTGCGCGGCAGGCCCGCGACCGAGCCCGGCCAGACGGTCATGCTCGCGGGGCAGATCTCGTGGAACCCGCTGGAGGAGACGCAGCAGGGCACGCTCGTGTTCGACGGCGCGATCTGGCCGCCGGACGAGCTCGGCCTGCTGCGTTCGCCCGTGCGCTGCACCGTCCGCGACGGACGCGTCGTCGCCATCGACGGCGACGCCGACGCCGACGCCGACGCGACGGTGTTCGAGCGCTGGATGGCATCACACGGCGACGACAACATGTACCGCGTCGCGCACTGGTCGCTCGGCTTCAACCCCGGCGTGCTCAAGCCGACCGGACGCATCGTCGAGGACGAGCGCGTGTTCGGCTGTGTCGAGCTCGGCATCGGCACCAAGGGCGCCTGGATCGGCGGCGAGCCGTGGGTCGCCGCGGCACACACCGACGGCAGCATGCTCAACCCGTCCATCCACCTCGACGGCGAGGCCATCGAGATCGAGGGACGCTATGTGCACCCACGCCTCGTGGAGCTGTGTCGCGAGCTCGGCATGGCGGGATACTGACGGCCATGCAGAGCACCCGTTACCGGCGTCCCGGTCTCGTCGTACGCGAACACGTCCTGCCCGTACCTCTCGACCATGCGCGGCCCGACGGCGAACGCATCGACCTGTTCGCGCGGGAGCTCGTCGACAGCGACCGCGAGCACGACGAGCTGCCGTGGCTGCTGTGGCTCCAGGGCGGGCCGGGCAACCGGGCGGAGCGACCCGGCCAGGTCTCCGGCTGGCTGGCGCGGGCACTACGCGAGTTCCGCGTCGTCCTCATGGACCAGCGCGGCACGGGGCGGTCGACGCCGGCGACGCGGCAGACGCTGCCCGAGCGCGGTGACGCGAAGGCGCAGGCCGCATACCTGACGCACTTCCGCGCCGACTCGATCGTGCGCGACGGCGAGGTGCTCAGGCGCACGCTCGCCGGCGACGACGCGAGGTGGACGCTGGTCGGCCAGAGCTTCGGCGGCTTCTGCGTGCTGAGCTACCTGTCGTTCGCGCCCGACGGCGTGCGCGAGGCGATCGTCACCGGTGGCCTGCCCGCGCTCGAAGGAGGGCCCGATCCCGTCTATCGGTCGACGTACGAGCAGGTCGCGCGACGGAACGCGGCGTACTTCGCGCGCTACCCGGACGACCAGCGACGCGCACGTGACGTCGCCAGGCACCTCACCGGTACGGCGGAGCGGCTGCCGACGGGGGAGGTGCTGACGGCGCGGCGCTTCCAGACAGCCGGCATGGTGCTCGGCAACGCGGCGAGGTTCGACGCGTTCCACGACCTGCTCGAGGATCCGTTCGCGACGTCGGGTGGCACGCGGGTCCTGAACGACACGTTCCTGCACGCGGTCTCGGCGATGGTGTCGTTCGCGGACCGTCCGCTCTACGCACTGCTGCACGAGCCCTGCTGGTGCCAGGGCGAGGCCGCGAACTGGTCCGCGGAACGGACCCGCGCCGAGCGCGGCGGGGAGTTCGCCGCGGCGGCCGACACGTTCCGCTTCACCGGCGAGATGGTCTACCCGTGGCAGTACGACGAGGATCCGGCGCTCGTCCCGCTGCGCGACACCGCGTACCTGCTCGCGGAGAAGGACGACTGGCCCGCGCTCTACGACGTCGACCGGCTCGCCGCCAACGAGGTGCCGGTGGCGGCCGCGGTGTACGTCGACGACATGTACGTGCCGTTGGACCATTCGCTGACGACGGCGAGGCGGATCGGTGCACTGAACCCCTGGATCACGAACACGCACCAGCACGACGGCATCCGGCAGGACGGCGCGGCCGTCCTCGACCGGATGCTCGACATGGTGCGCGGCCGGTGACAGCGACCGCCACGCTGGGCGTGGTGACCATCGGGCAGGCGCCGAGGGACGACCTCGTGCCCGAGATGGTGCCGCTGCTGCCGCGATGCCGCATCGTCGAGCGTGGCGCCCTCGACGGTCTGTCGCCCGCGGAGATCGCCGGCATGGCGCCGCGGGACGGGGAGGCGGCGTTCACCTCCAGGCTCGCGGACGGCACGGGCGTCGTGTTCGGCCACGACCGGGCCGTACCTCTCGTGGAACGCGCCGTCGCACGCGCGGAGGACGACGGTGCGGACGTCGTGCTGATCGTGTGCGGCGGCTCGTTCCCACCGCTCGCGCACCACCGCCCGTTGCTGCTCACCGAGTCCCTCGCACACCACGCCGTCGCCGCACTCGCGGGTGAGCAGCGGGTCGGCGTCGTCCGCCCGCTGCCGAGCCAGCTCGACGACGGCCGTCGAGCCTGGGAACGCACGCTCGGCCGTCCGGTGGCGGCGATGGCAGCGGCGAGCCCGTACACCGACGGTCTCTCGGTGATCGCCTCTGCCGCGACCGGTCTCGCGGAGGACTGCGACGTGGTCGTGCTTGACTGCATCGGTTATGACGAGCGGATGCGTGCGGCGGCCGCGGTGGCGAGCGGGCTGCCGGTGCTGCTGATTCGGAGCTTGGCCGCTCGTCTTGTGGGGGAGCTGCTTGCGGGTACGCCGCCTCACCCCTCTTTTGATTGTGTAAGTCGATCGTCGGGTGTCAAGAATCCGCACAACGCGTTTATCGAGTGACTGTCCGCTGGCGGAGTCTTGACACCCGACGATCGACCTGAACTACCCGCATCTACGCGGTGAGGCAGCTCCCCTGGGCGCCGCGCTTCCCGGTCACTGGGTGGTCGCCTTTTTCGTTATCCCTTCGTTACGCCCGATGGCCGTTAATACTGTGGATTTCCTCGGAACAGTGTCGGTGACGTGGTCTAGTATTTGTTTATGGACGAGGACAGGGCCGCACCGCCGTCGGTCGACGAACAGGCCTGGGAAGACGTCCTCACCATCAGCCAGGCACTGGGCCGTCTCGCCCGGACCGACTTCGCGTCGGTGTCCGACCTCGACGGGCTGGCGCTCGCCGCAGAGGAAGCCGCTCGGAAGATGCCGCTGGTGTCGCAGGCGTTTGCGCGGGAGGTCCGCGACCGGGGCCTGCACGTCGACCGGGGTGCCCGGTCGGTGGAGTCCTACCTGCGGTCGGTGCTGCGGATCGACCCCAGCGAGGCGAAAGCCCGCCTCGCCGCGGTCGACGCGCTGCACCCCCGCACCCAACCGTCCGGTGAGGTGCTGCCGCCGAAGTACCCGAAGGCCGCCGGCGCGGTCGTGTCCGGGGAGATGTCCACCAGCCACGCGATGGTGATCGCCGACGCCCTGGACACCCTCCCCGCGGCGGTGCCGGTCCAGGTGCGAGACGACGCCGAGCAGCACCTGGTCGAGTGCGCGTTGGAGATGCACCCGGCGTTTCTGAAACGGGCGGCGGAGACGATGCAGGCGGTGCTGAACCCCGACGGGTACCTCGACACCGAACGCGAACACCGACAGCGTCGCGGGCTGCGGATCGGGAAACACCTGCACGGCATGCACCGGGCAGCGTTGGACCTGGATCCCGAATCGGCGAACGAGCTCATGCTCTACATCGAGCCGCTGGCCAAGCCCGAGGCTCACGACGACGGCACTCCGGACCCGCGCACCGCCTCCCAGCGGCGCCTCGACGCGCTGCTACAACTGGTGCGGTGGGGCAGCGAGCACAACGCGATGCCCAAACCCGGCGGCCGACCCCTGCACGTGATGGCCACCGTCACGTTGAAAGAGCTGTACGGGATGGCCGGGCTCGCCTACCTCAACAACGGCGACCCACTGTCCGTGCAACAGCTCCTCGCCAAGGCCGGCGAGACCGACATCAGCCTGACCGTCTTCGGCACCGAAGGCGAGGTCCTGCACCACGGCCGCACCCAACGCGTCGCCCCCGCCGGACTCCGCGCGGCGGTCATCGCCCGGGACAAGGGCTGCCAACACGCCGGCTGTGATTCCAAGCCCCTGTACTGCGACGTGCACCACGTCGACTGGTGGTCCCGCGGCGGGGAAACCGACATCGACAACTCCGCGCTCCTGTGCGGCCGACATCGTGTGTCCTGAAGATGATTGTGAGGTTCTGATGTAGAAGCTGGAATGCTCGTGATTGTCGTGCTGTGCTGGAGATGAAGGTCGACCCTTCGGGATCGTCATACAGGTGATGGTTTCAAACCACCGCATGCTGCGTTA
>WHST01000200.1 GCA_009379955.1 Streptosporangiales bacterium
ACGGCCACGTCGGGATGAGCAGGCTACCGGCCCTGGCCACAAGCTGAACTGGGCCCGACACACTCACCGCTGATCGCTGATCGCTGATCGCTGATCGCTGAGCATCAACGACGAGCACGACCACCTCACTCATGCCGGCATACGGCCCGCCACGCTAACCGCCCAGCAGCCCCATCAGCGCCGCGGCGCGGCGGATTCGCCAATACGGACCCACGCTCCTAGCTGACCACCGGCTAGGGCTCGGCATAGTCATGGAAGACAACGCCGAGACCTGGACTCTACGCGTCGGGGAGGATCGACGACGCGATCGCCGTCGAGCAGCCGTTTGGTACTACGTCCTCCCAGCTGTACCTGCGGTACCACTGGTTCTGTGGCACGTTCGCTTCCAAGGGGTCGGCCAGCTGCTTGCCGGTGTGGCGGTGTTCACAGCCCTACTCTTCGGGCTGCTCGTCTTGATCTTCAACACAGGTGTGTCGGTCCGGAAGGACGCCGCCTCCCTCGACAACGCAGCCCAGATTCGACGCGTCATCGCCGACCTCCGCGCCAACGTGACCTACACAGCCGTCGTAGCGCTTGCCCTAGCTCTGGTGCTTGTCATCGGAGCCGCGACTATGTCGCCTCCGACGCCTTCTAAACCCGATCAAGGGCTCCATTGGCTATGGTCACCCGCACTGACATACCTCTTCCTCCACCTGGGCCAAAACTTGCTCACCATCTTGCGTCGCCTACGAACTGCCTTCAACTACCTAACTCGCTGACTGCAGCCGTGCAGTCCCTGGTCGTGCTGCCCTACGCCGCTCGACCACGTCTGCTTCCCCATGGCTCTTCGACGCTGAGCGGGTCGCGGATTCACTGTCCGCTGGCGAGTCAGTTTCCGCAGGTCAAAGGGCTCATGCTCACGTGATGCTCACGACGTCACCTGCTCCCGCAACCGCTTCATGAACGCCTCCTGCACCTCGTCGCGCCGTGCGGCGTCCAGGGACAGCATGTCCAGCACTGTGCCTAGCGCCACGGCGACCGCCCTTGCCTGCCGTTCCGCGAGTTCGATCTCCCGGTCGGCGATGCCCATGTCATGTGCGGTCTTCGCGTATCGGACGCACCGGTCACGCTCGCTGGCCTCGAGCTGGACGATGGCGCGGATCTCCTCGGACTGCTCGTAGAGCTCGCCCGCCGTGCCTGCGGAGCCCAGCCGCCAGCCGATCAGACCCTTGGCGCCGGTCTCTGGCGTGATGATGCCGCCTTCCCGGTCTACCTGCTCCTTGAGGAGGCTGGCGTAGTGGTGGGCCCGTAACCACGACATGTGCAGCATGCCCATGACTGCCTGCGCCGGGTCGACGGTCCTCGCGGGCTCGTCGCCGGTCGCGGTGAGCGCTGCCCAGGCGGTCACCGCCTCGCCCTTCGCCTTCGCGACTGCGCTCGCTGTGCCGGAGTGCATGCGGCACGCCGCGGTGCCACGGATCGACGACCCATGGCATCGGGCGCGTGTTCGTTTCGACAGCGACGAGCACTCCCACCGGCCGTGCAGATCGCACCAGGTCGCACCAGTGCGGCGCATGGGGTCGCCTGAGCGCAACGGGTGCACGGTCATGATCAACTCCTAACGCGAGGCGTACCGGCGGCGAGGAATCGTCGCGCGCCGGTCCGCCAGATCTGCCGCCTGTGTCGTGATGGGCCGGGGTGCTCGGCGGGCGCAGGGGGATCAGTGCGGCGTGGAGTATGCCGCTCCCCGCCCTTGCCGCTGGCTACTGCAGACGCGGTTTGACGCCCGCCGAGCTGGGTGGTGGCTACCACCTACCCCGTCTCGACCCGTTGCCGGGCCGAGACGTCCTGTCAGCCACTGTTGCGGAGGTACAGCTCTGGGCACTGTTCACGTATCGCCTCGAGCCAACCGGGATCCCGGTAAGCGGCCTCGTCCATCGTGATGTGGGGCTGCTCCAGCTCCTGTCCTCGGCTGGTGTCTTCCAGCCGGGTGAACTGCTGCGGGACCCGGGGGGCGTAGCTCGCGCCACGAACCGTGGGGTTGGTCTCGCCGACGGCCTGGATGAACTCCTGTAGATCCGCCGCCTGCGCGGTGTCCACACCAGCTGGCCCGGGCGGGGCGTAGTCCTGGGGATGGAGCCGGCGGTCGGCATCGATGAGCGGGCCGTGACCCGACGGGTTCGAGGCGGCGAGTTCGAGGTGGCGACCTGCGCGGGCGCCGCGGGTGGCGGGGCGGTCGATGAGATCGTCCTCGCGGGCAAGGTCGGATGCCTGGTTCCATGGCCGGCTAGCGTCGATCCACGCGTCGGCCTCATCGTGGGAGTCGGCGTCGCGGGCTTCGGCGGCGGCCGCGGTGATGAGCGGACCGCCTGGACTCTGAACCTGCAGGGCCCGGCCCTGGCGCTGCTGCTCGCGCCAGTGCCGCTGAATCTCCCGCTGCTCGAGGTCCATGGCGTTGAGGTCGGCTTCGAGCTCCTCCACCTCATGATCGAGGCCAAGGGGCCGCACAGTGTCCTCGTCGAATTCCGTGACATCGCCGAGGGTCTCGTCGGCGAGTGACATCGCGTCGTCGACGGACAGGCCGAGCCGGTCCAGCTCGGCGATGGCCTCCTCGTCGGTCATGTCGCCGTCGTCGAGGCCGAGGTCCCAGCGTCCGGCGTCGTGTTCGGGAGCCAGCTCGAGCACACTGGCCCGTCGGTGGCGGCGCTGCTCTGCAGCGTCCGCAGCGGCGAGGATCCCGGGGAGTCGTGCGGCGTAGTCTGCCGCCGGATTGTCGATCATGGTGATCCTTTCGTGAGTCTGTCTGGGGTTGCGGTGGTGTAGCGGGGTTCCTCCTGGGCGTGCAGGAGGCAGGTGTGGCAGCGTCGGCGGGCCGGCTCGGAGCACTCGGGGTCGGCGCATGCAGGCCATTCCGGCTGCTGCGCTACTCCGTTGGTCGTCGGTCGGTGTCGCGGCTCCGAAGCGTAGGCGTCCTGAGAAGGTGGGTAGTCGTGCCTCGCAGGACTCGCAAGCCTCGCAGTGATGCTCTGCCCTGCGGAAACATCGCTGGCTGAGTGCGAATCAGGCAAGGTTCGTGACTCGCAGTCGGTGCTCGACTGTCTCGCGGCGTCGCCTTCCAGAGTCGCGTGACTCGCGCCGTCCAACCGATGTTCACGCATGTCACGCGTGCCGCGCGAGTCACGTGAGTCTTGCGAGACTCCGTTGCGGACCTTCTCGGGACGGCCGGGATCATGCGAGGCACGCGAGACACCGTTGTGTGCCTTCTCTGGACGGCGGATGGACCAGCGGACGACGTTGTCATGCCCGGGGGGTAGCTCCTCGGCCATCCAGCCGGCCTGGCGCATCACCGGCACCTGTCGCCGCATCAGCATGGTGACCTCACGTGGCTTGCTCGGCCATCGCTTCGGTGGCCGCCACCGTTCGTCGGGCGGCGTTACGAAGGCGAGCAGTTCCGCCGAGGTGCCCTTGAACGGGGCAGACAGCCTCTCGTGCAGCGCCATGACGAACGGGTCAGCAGTGAGGCTGTCGCTGGCCAGCGACCCAGCATGCGAAACATACTGGTCGAGTCCGGCGGTGCCGAGCACCTGGTCGACAGCGGCGAGCACCCCGGCGTAGTCGGCCATCCGTGGCTTGGTGTCGAGACGGACAGATGGCAGCACCCCAATGACCCTCGCGGCGAGGTCGAGCAGGCCACCGAGGATGACCGGTTGCAACTCGGCCCATCGTGGCCACAGCTCGCTCTCGTCGCGCCGGCGATTGTCCGGGATGCGATGCAGGTTGACTGGAAGCAATCGGTCGGAAAGGTCGCCGCGGACTGCACCAAGGTCGATCCCTGTGACGATGACGCACCTGCGGAACGCAAACACGACGAGACCGCCGTCGGTGTAGAGCTGCCGGCGCACGTCGCCGTCACCGGTGACGGCGCGGCACAGCGTGTCGGAGAGCCAGTCCGAAACCGTGCTCAGGTTGTCCAGCGCGACGACCCAGGAGCCGGAGGCGGCCGTAACCCACGAATCGGCATCCCGCGGCGCCTTCCGTACCGCTACCGGCGACGGGTCGACGAGCATTGACAGCACCTTGCCCGCTGTCGTCTTGCCGGTGCCCTGCTCGCCGAACAGTCCGACGACTGGGTGCGGAACATCGGGCAGCAGCGTTGACACAAGCCACGCGAGCAGCAGCGCTCGGTCGTCTTCTCCGACATTGAGCAGGTCCCATAGTGGCCGCGTGTCGCCGCTGCGGGTGGGCTCCGGTAGCGGTGTGGTCAGCGCGGTGCGGCGGAACAACGGCAATCCCTGGTCAGTTACCGCCCACCCGTCTGCGGTGAGCCGCACAGCACGGCCGGTCGCGTCACCGAGATCGAGCCAGTACGCACCTTCATGCCGGCCGACGCGCAGATGGAGCTGCTCGGGATCACGATCCTGGCCGCGTCCCTCGAGTACCAGCAGCGCGTCAGCGAGTGCCTGCTGCGGGGCAGCCGCGCCGGCGACTGCGAAGTACTGGCGGGCGAGAGCGGCACGCAGAGACGTCCTTCCACCGCGGAGGGGGTAGGTGAACGGGATGCCGTAGCGTGGGACCGCGAACACGGTGCCGTCCGTGCATCGCCGCACCTCGTAGTGGTCCGTAGCCATGTCAACGATGACGGTCGCGGCGCTTCTTTGTGTCATGCGGCCCGCCCTACGTTGCGCAGCGACGTCAACCGCCCTGCCCAGTGGACTGGCGAGTCAAGGTAGTCGACCTGTCGGGGAGAGAGCGCCTCGTCGACGCCGCACTCGTGGTGGTCGAGTGGGCACCCGCACGGGCATCCGATTCGTCGACGGCCCCCGGGCGGGTTCCCAGGTTGACGTCCCGTCGCGTCCGGGTCGCAATCAGCCGGGCTCGTCGTCGGCCTGACTAAGCGCGGTCGTGGAATACTGACCACAGCTCGTCGTCCTATCCGTGTCGTAGGGTGGCGTCGGCGATGTCGGGGCCGTCCGCGTTCGCGTGCGGGCGGCCCCTCTCATATCTGGGATGCCGAGTGCCATAAGCAGGTCTGCCCGGCGCACCTTGTACCGATAGCCCACCCGCAACACCGGCACTGGGAACTCACCGCGGCGAGCTAGGTCGTACGAGAGCGTGCGACCGACCCCCAGCGCGCGACCGGCTATCGGCACACCCACCGCGGCAGGCAGTGCTTGAATCTCCTCGGCGGTCATAGATCTCATGCCGCACCCTCCCGCTCGATCAACCGCGCGAATGCTTCGAGCACGTCCAGATACGCGACTGCGGCGGCGCCATGCGGAAGACGTTCGCCGGTCTCCCAGCGGTGGATGGTGCTTGGGTGCACTGGCGGACTCGCCGATTCGCCGGCTTCTGGGTAGCTGGCGCCAACGGCTTCGCGGCGGCGCCGTGCCTCGCCTGTCCTCATCATCAGCCGCAACGTGAAGACTCTGGTATCCATGACGGGACGGTACTTCCCTCGACAACGCATCGGCCACACGTTGACCAGTCGCATGGTTGCCGATACTCTGTCCACGTGATGGCTAAGCGTGGACCGTCTGTCCTCGACGGTTGGAAGATCAGGCACCGCTTCGACGGCGTCATGGTTGGCATCCCGCCATATTGGGTGTCTGAAGCGGTCGGTCCCGACCCAGTCGGGACCGACAAGAAGCTCGCTGTGTTGATCGAGTGGGAGGCCATCCGCGGCCGGGCCGAGCCCGTCAGCATCACGGTCCGGTCAGTCCAACCAAGCGACCCGCCTAAGCGGTCCGTTACCCGAGAGCTAGCGGCTGCGGGGCACGCTGTGGCGGGAGTGTCCGCAACGTCTGTCAGGAAGCTAGGGATCGGCGACATGGTCGACGCACTCAGGCCACAAGTGGCGGAGGAGTGGCGCTCCTGGCGGCGCAGGCATCCAGATCAACGGCCGGAACCGATCAAGCATGGTGACCGGAAGGTCTGGTCGCTGGACGCTCTCTTGGCGAGTTCAGCGGAACCATTCGCCGCGAAGGCTGGACGAGGCCTTGCCCTAGAGCCCGACATTTACGTGGAGGCAGCACGGGTCTACAAGGAGGCTTACGCAACCAGATCACCCACTCAAGCCGTCGCGGATCATTTCACTATCAGTAAGGACGCGGCGGCGAAGCGCGTGGCTCGAGCACGCGAACGAGGACTGTTGCCGAGGACAACGCGCGGCAAGAGCAACGCTGTGGCCGAGGGTCAACGGCGGACGAGCCGGAGGAAGACATGAGGGCAGGTCGAGTCTTCAAGCGCTGCACCTGCCCTGCGCGCTACAACGCCCGCGGGAAGCGCATTAACTGCCCTAGGAGCGTGGGTCAGTAACACGCCAGTTGGGTTCCGCTGATCGTGGCGGGTTTCGCGAGATCATGAGTTGTGCCTGGAGATGCTGATGGTCACGGTTTGTTCGATGTCGATCCGATAGATCCGATCCGGGTGGTCGG
>WHST01000201.1 GCA_009379955.1 Streptosporangiales bacterium
CCGTCAACGCACCCCACCTCGTCGCCCTCGTCCGAACAGGAGCGACCTTCAAGAAAGGCAAACTCGTCGAACGACCCGACGACCAACCGAGTCAGCAGCAAGCTGCATGACACACCTATCCACAGGTATTGACAATTGCTCGGTTCGTCGTCGTCGTTCGGTATCGGCTGCACCGACAGAAGGTTGCTGAAGTCTCAACGAGCCTTAACCATGGTGCTTCCCCTTCGCCGCCTCTTGATTCGCTATTCGACGAAGAGCCTCGGTTGTCAGACTCTCGTACACCTTCTCCACATCAGGATCGATGCCTTCTTCACCCGACACGAGGTGCTCCCTGACGACATCTTCTAAGGCAACGCGCTTAGGGATCGTGCTCTTGAAGGACTTCAGCTGCGGGGCCCGCTTCCCTGCGAGCTGCTGCACGACGCCTGAGTATTCACTGGCGGCAAGGGCGCCGAACAGGACTGTGACGTCGCGATCCTGCTGCACCGCGACGACCTCTACGAGCGCGAGTCACCGCGGGCGGGTGAGGCGGACCTGATCGTGGCCAAGCTCCGCGACGGCCCCACCAAGACCGTCGCCGTCGCGTTCCAGGGCCGCTACAGCCGCTTCGTCGATATGGCTTCGACGTGAGGTCACATTCCGCGGCTCGAGATCACGTAGTGCCAGTAGCGGCGCCAGACAGCCGCGGCCTGTGCCAACAGGAAAGAGCGAGGGGAGATCGTCGCGAACCGGGAGCACTAACTCCACAAAGGCAACTTGCCCCCTTACGGGGCCCATCTAAGCAAACGTTCCGGATGTACCAGACCCGGTTCGCTAGGGAGTTATGTCTCCGTTCGTGTAATCACCATGGTACGCCAACAGCACGAACAAGCCAGCACCGCCGACCCGCGTGGCGCGCCCGGGGTGCTGCAGGTCCCCGCCGATCTGATCGCGGCGCCGGTCTCCGACCTGGCGGTGGCCCTGTGGTGTGTGCTCGCGGCCGGGCCTCTGCGCGGCACTCGCGCCTCGCACTCGCAGCTCGGTCGACGGCTCGGTCGGGGTCCGTCAGCGTTCCGTGCCGCGCAGACCGAGCTGTGCGGCACCGGCTGGTTTGCGGTCACCCGGCAGGGCTGGGACGTGTCCACGCTAAAGACGGCGTTGCAGCGGCCGAGTGTCGGCGCTGGCCAGCAGTGGGTCGATCTGCCGCGCCACGCGCTCGGGCTGCCGGTCACGGGGGAGGGGCCGCGGCTCGCGCCGGCGCCGCTGCGGACCTATCTGTGGTGGCGGTGGCGCCGCAACCACGTGTCCATGTCGCGGCTCACCGACCTCGCCACACTACGCCCAAGGACCGGCCGGGTCGGGACTCACGGGGCTGCCGTCGAGGCGTCTGGGGGCCCCACTATCGACGTTCGCACCGCCCGCGCCCATCGGGCCACCCTGGTCGCCGTCGGACTGTTGGAGACGGCTGAGCAGCCCGTGCGCCGGGCCGGCATCGTCGTGGCCATGCCCACCGAAACCGCACGTTCCACGTCGCCGAGGACTGCGGCGACTGCCGGTATGCCGCGATGGGTCGTTGGGGTCGAGGGCGGCCGCGCGGGATCCACCGGGTCGATGCCGTGGAAACAAGTCTTCGGCCAGCACGACATGTCCAATTTCCCCAGCGCCCGCGTAGGACTCCAAATCGTCCAGCTCGGCCGGTCCGAGGCGGTCGACGTCGACCTCGTCACCCAGCGCGGCAGGGTGAGGGTACTCGGGTCCGGTGACCTCGAGTCCCAGCTCGAGAACATGTTCGGCCTCGGTGTCGCGGATCCCAACGACGCGCGCTACCTCTTCGGCGACACCAAGGTCGCCGCGAACCTAGCCAAGCTCGAACACCCTGGCAGCATGCTAGTCCCGGCCGGCAAGGACACCCGCATCGTGCCCGCGAAGGCGTGGTGGGTCGAGCACAGCGAGATTAGCTCCCCCGGCGGTATCACCGAGAGCAACACCTACGTGGGGCCAGACCTCGACGCCGGCTCGGCTGACGCCGCGGACATAGCTGGTGGGTACCACGACCGGTGGAGGCACGACCGCGCTGGGCATCTCGTCCCGACCGCCCGTCCCGCCGTCATCGTCCCTCGACTGACTACCTCTCAGCGCAAGGAGCAGGCCACCGCAGAGCGGTTGGGGCTGGCGCCGTCGAGGCTCGTCGCGTCACCTTTCGAGAAGCGCACTCCAGAACAGCCGACCTTCCAGGTCATCGAGGGCGGCGGGGATGATGGCGTGCCGGCCAACGCCGTGGGCCACGTGAAGCTGAGCGGCTGGCGGGAGAGGGTGCCGCCGGTGCTGGCAACCGTATACGAGCTATTCGCTGCGACGAGAGCAGCCAGGCTGCACACGACACGGCTGCTGGCTGAGCCCTCGCTGACGAGCTACACGGGCAAACGGCTCGGCATGATCCTCGCCGGCTACGGCGTCCAGCCCTTGGAGCACCCGTTCGTCGACCGCAGCCAACGCGGACGGGGCTGCGCCTACGAGGACGTCTCAGCGGCCGTCAAGCGTGCACGGATGGCGATCGATGACCCATCGGCAATGCGTGCAGAGCACGGATCGAAGCATGCCGATCCGAGGGTCATCAGACCGGCCGACCTGGCCGCTGACCTGCGCGAACGGGCCAAGCGCACAGAACACGGTACACGGATCGACACGTGCGCGACCACGCCGATCAGGCCCGGATACGGCAGTCGGCCGGCACCCGCGATGTGTGCGCACAGGTCACGGAAGGGGCGATGAACATGGAGGCGACTCACGAGACCACCGACCATCACGACGACGAGGGCCTGACCCGCGACCAGCTGCTCGCGCTGCCCGTCGCGGTCGACATCAGCACCGCCGCACGAGCGCTCGGCCTCGGAAGGTCCACGGCGTACGAGCTGGCCCGAAGTGGCGAGTTCCCGTGCCGCATCCTGCGCATCCGCAGCTCGTACCGTGTACCGACCGCCGATCTGCTGCGGCTGCTCGGCATCGAGCCCGACGAGAAGCCCGCGCTGCGGGAAAGCGTGTGAGCATGTCAGTCCGAGCGCGGTCCGAACCTGGCTCGCTGCGCCCACTCGGCGAGGCCGGTCAGGTACGTCAGTACGCCTTGACCCTGTTTCGTGAGCCGGTAGCCAGCTCCCGACTCGTGCTCGATGAGGCCGGCGGCGCGCAACTCGCGTATCCGCCTGGTGAGGACGCTCGTGGACAAACCAGGTACGCGCTCCGCGATCCCCCGGTACGTCAACGGATCGCCGCCCAGTTCCCAGAGCACCCGGAGCGCCCACCGCGCGCCGAGCACGTCGAACAGCACCAGCTCGGCTCCGATACGCCCTTGACGCTTCTGCGGCATCACCGCAGACTAGTCGTGCATCTGATTTCGATGCACTTCTGAGGTTCGAAAGAGAGGAGAACACCAATGCGAGAACCTATCCGCAAGATCACGCTAAGAGACGGGCCGTGGCTGCTGCCCTGGCTGGAAGGCCGTACGCATCGTCCGGTCGTCGACTGGGTGGCGACCACCGGCGACGAGGTAGGCCGGATGCTGCGGGCCGCGAGGGCGGTCATCGACCACCGTGCCAACTCCGGTGCCGGTGGCGACAAGATCGTGCCGAGCGCGCGACTGCCGGAGATCATGATCCTCTGTGAAGAGGTCGCGTTGATCTTCGGGCAGCACGAGATGGGCAACCTGGCCAACTCCCGGCTCGGCCTGCAGATCGTTCAGCTAGGCCGGTCCGAAGCCGTCGACATGGACCTCGTCGCACAACGCGGCACCGTCACGATGCTCGGCTCCGGCGACCTGAACACCTTCGGGCTCGGCGTAGCCGAGCCCAACGACGCCCGCTACATCTTCGGTGACGCGAAGATTGCCGCTGACCTGGCCAAGCTCGAACACCCTGGCAGCATGCTGGTCCAGGCCGGCCGGGACACCCGCATCGTCCCAGCCAAGGCATGGTGGGTCGAGCACAGCGAGATCGGCTCACCAGGCGGTATCGCCGAACGCAACACCTACGTCGGCCCCGACCTCGACGCCGGCTCCGCTGGAGCCGCCGACGCAGCTGGCGGCTACCACGACCGCTGGAACCACGAACGTGCCGGACACCTCGTCCCCTGGGCCCGACCTGTCGCCACAGTGACGCCACCGACCAACGACGCACATGCGCCACAGGAGACAAGCACGGCCGAACGCCTCGGACTCCCACCCTCCAGCCTCGTCCCGTCACCACTGGAGCGTCGTGCCGACCGCGGCGAACAACCGACGCTTCGGGTCATTCCCGGCGGTCAGCCAGACGACGCTACCGAGCGCCAGGCGTCGAACGTCCCGCCGATCCTCGGCGCGGTTCACGACGTCTTCGTTGCTCGCGGTGTCGATCGTCTGCACACGGCCGTGTTGTTGGAGCACCTTCGGCCGCAACTGTCCGCGCGGCGACTCGGCATGCTGCTCGGCTCCTGTGGCGTCAAGCCCTGCCGGGAGTCATTCATGGTCGCCGGACAACGTGGACGCGGCTACGAGCACCAGGACATCACGGCGGCGGTTCGACGGTTCGCCGCGGGCGACGCCGAGCCACCCGAGGAGGCCATGGCCTGGCCCGGCGATCGCCTGACCGGCATCGAGGGACAGGACTGGTAAGCGTGCCGCGAACCGTGATCGCCTGGCCCCGTCATCTGTGTAAGTGTACGGATCCAACCGTGCACCTACACGAGTCGGCGAGCCGATCAATCCGGTCCTGACCTGCAAAGACGCCGACATCCGCACGGTTCACGCTACACGTATCGGATGCCCTGCTCACGGCCGAGAGGCGAGGTTTCGAGCAGGCAGGGGCCTCCGAACGTGTGACACGGATCAGAGGCCGCAAGAGCAGAAGAGCCAACGGGAGGCGCCTTTGGGCGACGAGAAGGGACGGTGATCATGACCAAGGCTGATGAGATCATCGATCGACGAGACGGCGACGGCCTGTCGCGAGAGGAGCTGCTCGCTCTTCCGGTGACGGTCGACATCGGCACTGCCGCCAAGGCGCTCGGCCTCGGGCGTTCGACGGCCTACGAGCTGGCGCGATGCGGCGAGTTCCCCTGCCGGATACTCCGTATTCGCAGCTCCTACCGCGTACCCACCGCCGAGTTACTGAAAGTACTCGGCATCCAGCCCGACGAGCTGGAGCCGTTTCGGGAGAGCGCATGAAGAAGGGACGTCTTGGGACGTCTTGGGATACCGTCTTCGGGTCCCACTGGATGGATCTACCCGCTGCGCGCAGCCGGGCAGAAGAGGAAGGAGGACTGATTCAATGGAAGTACAGCGAGCGCCCACGGGCGTGAAAGGCATCACCAAGATCACCTACGAATCCGGTGAGGTTCGCTACCGCGTCGTCGTCGACGCCGGGCCAGACCCGAAGTCAGGCAAGCGGCGTCAGCTCACGTTCACTCGTCGCACCCTGAAGGAGGCCAAGTCCAGGCGCAACGAGACATTGGTCGAGCGCGATAAGGGCACGCTCGTGATGGCGGACAAGACGCTCACCGTCGAGCAGGCATGCGAGACGTGGCTGGCCGGGAAGCGCAAGCTGGCACCGGACAGCCGACGCACCTACCGCGAGGAGTTGAAGCAGGTCACTCGCGCGCTCGGTGCCGTGCCGGTTCAGAGCTTGACCAAGGAACACGTCGAGCAACTGGTGGATGCCATGCAGGACGGCACCGCGAGACGCATCGGCCGGCGTGGGCAACCGTTGAGCCCAGCCTCCATCAAGATGGTGGTAGGTCGACTCGCTCAGGTGCTGGACAGCCAGGTCAAACAGGGCAACCTCGCCCGGAATGTGGCACGCCTGGTCGAGCTGCCCGAGCTGCCCAAGCGGGCTGACCACAAGGCGTGGACCGTGGACGAGACGCGACAGTTCCTCAAACATGTGCAGAGCGACCGGCTGTTCGCCTGCTGGCTGCTCAGTCTCCACGGGCTGCGGAGGCACGAGGTCCTAGGACTCGCCTGGGATGCCGTCGATCTGGACACCGAGACGCTGAACGTCCGCAAATCCAAGACGAGAGCCGGTGAGCGGGAACTGCCGCTCACTCCGGTACTCGTGCCCACGTTGAAGGCACACCGCAGGCAGCTCACCAAGGAGCGGCTGGTCGCTGGTGAGGCGTACGTCGTCGGCGATGCACTAGTGTCGCCCGCCGGAAATTCGTGTGATATATCGTGCGAGGGAGTCGAGGATTTCCTCCGCGGTCTTCTTCCACACGAACGGTTTCGGGTCCTCGTTCCACATCTTGATCCATTCGCGGACGTCTTTCTCCAGTGC
>WHST01000202.1 GCA_009379955.1 Streptosporangiales bacterium
CCGCCAGGCCGGCCTCGAGCAAGCCCGGCTACACCGGCTTGCCACCCACCGCCAAGAACGACAGACTCAACCCACCCAGAACCCCGACGATGTTGGCTAATCCAACGCCAAAGTGCGTCACGAAGTCAGAAACACGTCATGAGAAGGCCATCGTGTGATTGGTCAGCGAGACCACGCCAATGGTTCACGCGGAAGGACACACCACACGATGGCTCTGGACAAGTCTGCCCTGCTCGAGCTGCTCGAGGCGGTGAGGGGCGCGGATGTCGAAGACTGGATCAAGCAAGCGGCAACGACGATCTACCAGGCGCTGATCGAGGCCGAGCTGATCTCGGTGATCGGTGCCGCCCGCATGAGCGCACCGACGCCCGCACCGCCCAGCGCAAAGGGCATCGCTCGAAGTCGATCGCCACCGTGGCCGGCGATCTGCGGCTGCGGATCCCGAGGCTGCGTACCGCTTCGTTCTTTCCCTCGTTGCTCGAACGGCGGCGGCGGGGCGACCAGTCGTTGTTCGCGGTGATCGTGGAGGCCTACCTGGACTGCACGTCGACCCGCAAGGTCGACGACCTGGTCAAAGCTCTCGGCGCCGACACCGGCATCAGCAAGAGCGAGGTCTCCCGGATCTGCGCTGAGTTAGATGTCGAGGTCGCCGCCTTCCGCGACCGCGGCCTGGCCGAGCAGCCTGTCCGTTACGTCTGCCTCGACTCCACCTACTGCAAGGCCCGCGTCGAGGAACCGAGTCGTGTCCCAGACGTCGTGATCGCGACCGGTGTGGCTGCGGACGGACGCCGGGAGGTGCTCGGCTTCGACGTCGGCGACAGCGACAGCGAGGACGGACCCCACTGGCGAGGCTGCGTTCGACCAGGAACCGGTGTTGGCGGTATTCGTCCTGCCAGGCCGGGTCACGGGCTGCGGTGCGGGCAGTGCGCTGTCGTCCAGTTTGGTTTGGTCTGCCGATTCACCCTGGGTCCCGCGGCTTGCCGTCGACAAATCGAACACTGTCGGTCGCGCACGCGACACTTGTTGTTTGGGAATCTTTCGCCGCGCGCCTTCCTCGAACTGGATGACGAACCATCGCACGGCAGTGGGCGCGTTACCCGAACAGGTGACCCGCCAGGGGGCGGTGCACGACCCCGCCACCACCAACCCGGGTTAGGCTGTCCTAACTAGCTGCCGGGGGGAGGCCGAGCAAGGGGTGCGTGGATGGGGCGATGGCGAGCGGGCGGGCTCATCGGGCTCACGGCTTTGCTGTGCCTGGCCGTCCTGCTCGGACTCGTTCTTGGTTCGCGGCCGCTGCCCGTCGGTGACGTTGTCGCGGTGCTCGCCGGGCGAGATGCCGGCGACGCGGCGATCATCGTCTTGGAGCAGCGGCTGCCGCGGACGCTGCTGGGGGTCGTGATCGGTGCCGCCCTAGGCGTCGGCGGCGCGGTCGCTCAGGGCATCACCCGCAACCCGCTGGCTGATCCGGCGCTGTTGGGTGTCTCGGCAGGTGCAGCGCTCGCGCTGGTCGTGGGCTCGTTCGTGTTCGGGATTGCAACGCTGGCGGCGCAGATCCCGGTGGCCAGCGCGGGTGCCGCGCTCGCCGGGTGTCTCGTGCTTGCGCTGGGTACCTACGGTCGCGCCGCGATGACCCCGACCGGTCTGGCGCTCGTCGGACTCGCGCTGTCCGCGATGATCGTGTCGATCATCTCCACCCTCGTTCTCCTCGACGCGCAGACTCTGGACGAGTACCGCTACTGGCTGGTCGGTTCCCTTGCGGGTAAGGGCCTGTCCACGGTCAAGGTGGTCGCGCCCCTCGTCGCGGTCGGGCTCGTGCTGGCTGCGTTCACGGTGCGGGGCCTCGACGCGCTCGCGCTCGGCGACGACGTCGCGCGCGGCCTCGGTGTACGGGCGCGCTGGACGCGCGCTGCGGCGGGCGTCGTGGTGGTCGTCCTCACTGGCACCGCGGTGGCGGCCGCTGGTCCGATCGCGTTCGTCGGGCTCGTCGTCCCTCACGTGGCGCGAGCCCTCACCGGGCCGCTGCACGGATGGCTGCTCGCCTACGCGGCCGTCCTCGGCGGTGGGCTGCTGGTCGTCGCGGACGCGACCGGTCGGGTGGTCGCGTTGCCGAACGAGGTCCAGGTCGGCGTTATCACGGCACTGGTCGGTGCACCGCTCGTGCTCGTGCTGTTGCGGCGTTCCCGGGTGACGGAGTCGACCACGTGACGCTGCTGGCGCAGTCGGGGTCCGACCTCGTCCTCCGAGTGGCACGGTTCAGCGTGCTGGTGCGCCCGCGTGCGCTGTTGGTGAACACCGTCCTCTGCGGTGTTGTGGCGGCGCTGTTCGTCGTTGTCGTCGCGATCGGCACCCGATGGATTCCGATCGATGACGTGCTTCGCGGCACTGTCGGTGTCGCCGACCGGCCGACGAACCTGATCGTGCAGCGGTTTCGGCTCCCCCGCGCGGTCGTCGGGGTACTGGTAGGCGCGGCGCTGGCTGTCTCGGGCGCTCTGACGCAGGCCGCCACTCGTAACCCGCTCGCGGCGCCCGATGTCATCGGCGTAACCGCCGGCGCGAGCTTCGGCGCGGTCGTCGTCCTACTCGCGTTCGGCGGCACGACGTTCGGCTATGGTGGCGCGGCAGCGCAGCTGTCTTCGGTAGGCCTTCCAATAGGCGCGGTCGCCGGAGCGTTCGTCGCGGCCGCGCTAGTGCTCGGCCTCGCAGCCAACCGGCGGTATGGCGCCCCACGGTTCACGACGCGGCGGGTAGTGCTCGCCGGCATCGTCCTGCACGCTGCCTTCATCGGGCTGGTGCACTGGGGGCTGGCTAGCGGCGACGTCGATCAGGCGAGCAAGGCGCAGGTGTGGCTGGTCGGCACGCTGCACGGCCGGGGATGGGAGCACGTAACTGGGCTGGCGCTCGCGCTCGCGGTGCTGATGCCCGTCGCGCTCCTTCTCGGCCACCACCTCGCCGGGCTGCACCTCGGAGAGGCGTCCGCGGCCACCCTGGGCATCCCCGTCGTACGGACGCAGCTGCTGCTGTTCTGCGTCGCGTTCGCTCTCGCCGGCACCGCCGTGGCCGCCGCCGGGCCGGTCGACTTCGTCGCCCTCGTCGCGCCGCAGGTCGCCTGGCGCATCGTCCGCAGTCCCGGTGTCCCTCTCGTCGCCTCGGCGCTCACCGGTGCGGCGCTGCTGCTGGCCGCCGACCTGGTCGCACGACTGCTCGTCCCCGGGCACGAGCTGCCCGCCGGGTCGGTCACCGCGCTGGTCGGCGCCCCCTACCTGCTCTGGGTCATCCTTCGGTCGGAGGGCCGACGATGACCACCTCGTCGCTACGCACACAAGAGCTACGGCTCGCGTACCGGCCCGACCGCGCCGTGATCGACGGTCTCGATCTCACCTTCCCCGGCGGCATGGTGACCGCGATCGTCGGTGCCAATGGCTCCGGCAAGTCGACGCTATTGCACGGGCTCGCGCGGCTGCTGCAGCCCGCCGGTGGTCGAGTGCTGCTCGATGGTCACGACATCCACCGGATGCGCACCCGCGAGGTGGCTCGCCGGCTTGGCCTGCTACCGCAGGCGCCAGTGACGCCGGACGGCATCAGCGTCCGCGACCTCGTCCGGCGCGGACGCCTGCCCCACACCTCGCTGTTCCGGCAGCTGTCCATCGAGGACGAGGCCGCCGTCGACGGGGCGCTCGGCGCCACCGACCTGGCTGCGCTTGCCGACGAGCCCGTCGACACGCTCTCCGGTGGGCAGCGGCAGCGCGCCTGGCTGGCGCTCGTAGTCGCCCAGGACACGCCGTGGCTGCTGCTCGACGAGCCGACCACGTTCCTCGACCTCGCGCACCAGCTCGACGTACTCGAGCTGGTGCGCCGACTTAACCGCGACGACGATCGCACGGTCATCATGGTGCTGCACGACCTGAACCAGGCCAGCCGGTTCGCCGACCACCTAGTCGCACTGCGCAACGGCAATGTCGTCGCGGCCGGTCCGCCGGTGGATGTGGTGACCGACGAGCTCGTCCGCGCGGTGTTCGGGGTGGAGTCGTGGGTTATACCCGATCCGGTCACCGGCACGCCGCTCGTCGTGCCGATAGGCCGCGCTTGACCGAGGTCAGGTGCGCATCGGGTCGACGTCGAAGATCTTCGCCAGATCGTCCATGATGAGGTGCGCGCCCTGGACGCTGACCGACGTCATCCAGATCTCGTCTCGCACTTCGTGCACGTTGCCTGCCTGCACGCCGTCGAGCCGCTTCCACAATGGGTTGCGCAGGAAACGTTCCTTGGCCTGCGTGCCGCCGGAGAACGACGTGACGAAGATGTGGTCGCCGTCGGCCTTGCGGATCTGCTCCTCGCCGATCTCGACGGCGAACTCTTCGACGTCCTGGTCCTTCGGTCGGGCGATGCCCATGTCCTTCAAGATGATGCCGCTGAACGACGCCTTCGCGTACAGCCGGGTCGGCCCGTCGAGGAAGCGGACGAGGGAGACCGTCGGGTTGCCGGCCCTCTTGTTGATCGCCTTGCCAAGCGCGGCGGCGCGCTTCTCGTAGTCGCCGAGCACCTGCGTCGCCTTCTCCTCCTCGCCGAGCGCCTTGGCGAGGAGGCGGATGTTGTCCTTCCAAGTCGGACCGGTGGTCTCGACGAAGATGGTCGGTGCGATCGCGGAGAGCTCGTCGTACAGCGCGTCGTGTCGAACGCTGGCCGACACGATGAGGTCGGGCTCAAGCGCAGTGATCGCCTCCAGGTCCGGCGACTCCAGCGGGCCGACCTCCTCGGTGTCCGCTACGGCGTCGCCGAGGTACGGCGGGAAGCCCTTCAAGTCGCGGTAGCTCGAGATCCCGCCTACCAGCGGGCGATCTAGGGCGACGACGGCCTCGACCAAGCTGTTGTCGAGCGCGACGATCCGCTTCGGCTTGTGGTCGAGCTCCGTCTCGCCCTTGTGGTGCGTGACCGTGTGAGGGAAACCGGACCCACCGCTGCCCGCGGAGTCCGTCTCGGATCCAGCGGTGCCACCGCAGGCGGTGAGCCCTGCAAGCGCGAGGGCAGGTAGCGCGACCGCGACCCGGCGTCGGATCGGTGTGGGCAGCAGGGACATGAGGGACCTCCGGAGAGACTAGGTTAGGTAAGACTAACCTTAGCTAGGCCCTTTGGGTCAACAGTGTGAAGCGGGTCATGGTGGGCGAACGAGACCGCCGTCGACGCCGAGGAGTGTCTGGTGACGGAGTCGTCTATCGGACGCTCGACGCCGATGAGACCAAGACGGCAGCGGGCGGTCGCAGCATCTCGTTGGATGAGCTCACCGCTGGGATGCTCAAGCAGCACCCAGTGCCTTGCGTCGGAAGTTGTTTGCCGCTGCCGGCGTCCAGGTGGGTGCATCGCAAGGCGGAGGAGGTCCCTCGTACTGGACGTACTTGGGATCCTCCGACAACGCAGCGAGGTGCCCGCCTGGGCGTCGGCAGCGGCAAACAACTTCCGACGCAAGGCACTAGTAGTACTTTGTTATGTCGAGTCTGCGGGGGTGGGTGGGCGTGGCAGGACGGGTTGCAGGCAGAGACGGCAAGCGCCGGTCCAGACGCCGAGTAGGGCCTGGAGTTCGCGGAGGACGGCGTAAAGAGTCAGGCC
>WHST01000203.1 GCA_009379955.1 Streptosporangiales bacterium
GGCCTGACTCTTTACGCCGTCCTCCGCGAACTCCAGGCCCTACTCGGCGTCTGGACCGGCGCTTGCCGTCTCTGCCTGCAACCCGTCCTGCCACGCCCACCCACCCCCGCAGACTCGACATAACAAAGTACTACTAGTGCCCTGCGTCGGAGTCAGGGCTGGTGGCTGAAGGCCCACTCGCCGAGGTGCTTCTTCAGAGTTGCGGCATCGACAGTGCCGCCAGCGCGACGAGCACCGGCGGCTCGGTCGCGTAGCGGGGGCGCAGCCACACGTCCTGGTGCACGACCTCGGCGCCGGCGCGGACCACCACGGGAGCCGGGGCCGCGCCGACGAGGGTGCCGGCGTCGGGGGCGAGGCGCTCGATCATGTCGGCGCCGGGCGGCTGGCCGGCGGCGAGCAGGCGGTACGTGCCGGGCGGTACGCCGAGCAGCTCGAACGGGCCGGGGGTCGTGAGGAACGCGCCGGCGACGGGTCGGCTCTTGGCGATCGCCTGCGGGAACAATCCGACGTAGATGGCGCTGCACCGGGTCGTGCGGACCGTGCCGCGGACGACGCCGTCGAAGGCCCGGTCGGCGCCGCGGACGTAGGGACGGGTGGGAGTGGAGCCCTCGACGAGCTCGGGCAGCCGCTTGAACGTCGCCGGCGTGACGCCCACCAGACTGGTGAAGCGCGACGAGAACGAGCCGAGGCTGTCGAAGCCGACGGCGAAGCAGGTGTCGGTGACGGACAGGCCCTCACCGATGAGCAGCCGCTTGGCGTGGTGGAAACGCAGCGCCGTGCGGAACTCGCCCGGCGGGATGCCGACGGTGGTGCGGAAGAGCCTGGCGAGGTGGAACGGGCTGTAGCCCACGGCGTCGGCGAGGTCGCCCAGTGTCAGCGGGGACGTCAGGTGTTCGCGCATCCACGGAGATCACGGCCGTGACCGTGTCGTGGCGCGCGTCGACCTCCGAAACCGACATCGCCCGTCACCGTACCCCCAGGGGATGACGGTGACGGGCGATGTGTGAACGCTCCAGGTTCGTGGCCTAACCGGGTGCGGACCCGGCCTTCTGCTTCTCCACGTCCGGGATCTCGGTGCCACGCAGCGACGCGCCCGCCGTCTCCGGCGCGAACTTCACCGCGATGAGGCCGATCACGCTGGCACCCATCATGAAGAGCGCCGGGAAGTAGTCGGTGAGCTCGTTGGTGAAGTACGTGTTGATCGCCGGCGTCGGCCCGCCCGCGATCGCCGTGGCGATGTTGTAGCTGAGCGCGAAGGCGGTGTACCTGATCTGCGTCGGGAACATCGCGGGGAACGTCGCCGAGATCGTGCTGAGCTGCGGCACGTAGACGATGCCCATGACGACCAGCGCCGCCATCTTGACCACGACGCTGTCGACGTTCAGGATCAGCCAGAACATCGGCAGGGCGAGGACGAACAGGCCGATGCCCGAGGTGAACCACGAGGGCCGCCTGCCCCACCTGTCCGACGCCGCGCCGCCGAACGGCATGAGCACCATCATCAGCGCGAACATGACCGACGTGATGAGCAGGGCGTAACTGCCGCTGAGGCCGCCCTTCTCCGGGTCGGTCAGGAACTCCACGATGTAGACGAACAGCGTGTAGTTGTGCACGTTCAGCATGAACACCATGCCCATGCAGATGACGACCGGGCGCCAGTTGCGGAAGAGGTCCTTGAACTGCGTCTTGGTCTCCTGCTCCTGTGCGCCCTTCTCCGCCAGCTCGCGGAATACCGGGGTGTCCTCGAGCTTCGACCGCATGTAGAGGCCGAAGAGGCCGATCGGTCCGGCGAGCAGGAACGGGATGCGCCAACCCCACGAGTCGAAGGCCGGCGTGGACATGGCGGCCTGCAGCGCGGAGCCGATGATGGTGCCGGCGAGGAAGCCGCTCAGCGTGCCGAACTCCAGCCAGCTGCCGAAGAACCCGCGTCTCTTGTCAGGCGCGTACTCGGCCATGAAGGTGGCGGCGCCGCCGTACTCGCCTCCGGCGGCGAGGCCCTGCACGATGCGCAGGAGCACCAGGATGGTGGGAGCCGCGTAAGAGATCGTGGCGAAGTTCGGGGTCGCGCCGATGAGGAACGTGCCGCCCGAGATGAGGATGACCGTCAGTGCGAGGATCCGCTGCCGGCCGAGCCGGTCACCGATGGCGCCGAAGATGCCGGCGCCGAGCGGTCGGACCGAGAACGGGACGGCGAAGATGACGAAGGTGATGAGCCGCCCGTACGGGGTCTCCGGAAGGAAGTTGTGCTCGATGGACGCCGCGAGGAATCCGTAGAGGCCGTAGTCGTACCACTCGATCGCGTTGCCGATCGCCGAGCCGGCGATGGCCCTGCGTAACGTCTTTCGCGCGGTCGGGCTGAGGTTGTCGCCGCCCGGTTGGTTCGCTGGTACAGCTGTCTGTGACCCCATCGGGTCTCCTCCTCGGAGTTGTCGGCTTCCTCTTGTCAACCTCAGCCCGTCGCCACCCCGCTCGCGACGGACTTCTCCCAGATGTCGAGGGCCGCGTCGATCTGCTCGGCCCCGACGACCAGTGCGGGGATCATGCGTACCACGTTCCCGTGCGCTCCGCACGTAAGCAGCAACAGGCCGTTCTCGGTCGCGGTCTGCTGCACGCGCGTGGCGGTCGCGGTGTCGGGACCGCCCGACTCGTCGACGAACTCCGAGCCGAGCATGAGCCCGAGTCCGCGGACGTCGCCGATCGCCGGGTACCTCTCGGCGACCGCGGACAGGCCGGCGCGCAGGCGCTCGCCCATCGCGGCGGCGTTGTCGACCAGCCCCTCGTCCTGGATCACGTCGATGGTCGCGAGCGCCGCGGCGCAGGACACCGGGTTGGCCCCGTAGGTGCCGCCCTGGGAGCCCGGCCATCCCTTGCTCATCAGCTCGTCGCTCGCGGCGACGACGGAGAGCGGGAACCCGCTGGCGATACCCTTGGCGGTCGTGATGACGTCGGGACGGACGTCGAAGTGGTCGTGTCCCCAGAACCTGCCGGTGCGGCCGAAGCCCGTCTGGATCTCGTCGATGACGAGCAGGATGCCGTGGGCGTCGGCGCGCTCGCGGAGGCCGGCGAGGAACCGGGTGTTGGCCGGCACGTAGCCGCCCTCACCGAGCACCGGCTCGACGAAGAACGCCGCCGTGTCGTTCGCCGGCGACGTCGTGGCGAGGACGTAGTCGAGCTCGCGCAGCGCGAAGTCGGTGGCGGTGTCGACGTCCCAGCCGTAGCGGAAGGCGAAGGGGAACGGCGAGACCGCGATGTTGGACGGCAGCGGCCCGATGCCGGCGCGGAACTTGGGGCCCGACGTGGTCATCGCGGCTGCACCGTACGTGCGGCCGTGGAACGAGCCGTGGAACACCACGAGGTTGGACCTGCCGGTGGCCTGGCGCACGAGCCGCATGGCGGCCTCGACTGCCTCGCTGCCGGAGTTGACGTAGAAGGTGCGGTCGAGGCCCGTGGGCAGGATGTCGCCGAGGCGGTGGGTGAGGTCGCGCAGCGGTTTGCTCAGCACCGTCGTGTACTGACCGTGGATCAGCTTCGCGACCTGCTCCTGCGCCGCGGCGACCACGCGGGGGTGGCAGTGCCCGGTCGACGTGACGCCGATGCCGGCGGTGAAGTCCAGATACCGTCGGCCCTGGTCGTCGTAGAGGTAGACGCCTTCGCCGCGCTCGGCGTGCACCGGAGTGGCCTGCTTGAGCAGTGGCGACAGCTCGGTCATGTAGGGCTCCTCGTAGGATTGTCGACAATCGCGCAGCGTACAGACTCGCGCGATCCGAGAACAGATCCGATGTCTCACGGACTGACATTCCGTGACCGGTGCGGCGGGTGTCACGCGGTCTCACGGAGGCGCACACGGGCATCGCTGACTAGGGTGCTGGTAAGACCTCAGAGAAGGAAGTGGTGGGCTCATGTCGACGGGCAAGAACGAGACCGCGGTGGTCGACGCGGTCCGCAAGGACCTCTTCATCGACGGCGCCTGGCGACCGGCCGAGGACGGCAGGACGTTCAAGGTCGAGGATCCGTCGACCGGCAAGGTGCTCTGTGCGGTCGCCGACGCCTCGCCCAAGGACGGCGTCGCCGCGCTCGACGCGGCGGTGGCGGCACAGCCGGAGTGGGCGGCGACGCCACCGCGTGAGCGCAGCGAGATCCTGCGCAGGTCGTACGAGGCCCTGATGGACCGCCAGGACGAGCTCGGCCTGCTGATGACCCTGGAGATGGGCAAGCCGCTGGCCGAGGCGAAGGGCGAGATCGCGTACGCGGCCGAGTTCTTCCGTTGGTTCGCGGAGGAAGCCGTCCGCATCGACGGCGGGTACGCCGTGTCGGCCGACGGCAAGAGCCGGATGCTCGTCACCAAGCAGCCGGTGGGCCCGACCCTGCTGATCACGCCGTGGAACTTCCCGATGGCGATGTGCACGCGCAAGATCGGCCCCGCGGTCGCCGCCGGTTGCACGATGGTGTTCAAGCCGGCCGCGCTCACGCCGCTGAGCGCACTCGCGGTCACCGAGATCCTCACCGAGGCCGGCCTTCCCGCCGGCGTGCTCAACGTCGTCAACACCTCGAACTCGGGTGGGGTGATGGAGCCGCTCATCCGCGACGGACGCGCGCGCAAGCTCTCGTTCACCGGATCGACCGAGGTGGGCCGCAAGCTGCTCGAGCAGTGCGCGGGCAACGTCCTGCGCACGTCGATGGAGCTCGGCGGCAACGCCCCGTTCATCGTGTTCGAGGACGCGGACATCGACCAGGCCATCGCCGGGGCGATGGTCGCGAAGATGCGCAACATCGGCGAGGCGTGCACGGCCGCCAACCGGCTCTACGTGCACGAGAACATCGCCGACGAGTTCGCCCGCCGGCTCGGCGAGACCATGTCGGCCCTGGTCGTCGGCCGCGGTGTCGACGACGGCGTCAACGTCGGGCCGCTGATCGACCACCGGGCCGTGGAGAAGGTCGAGCAGCTCGTCGCCGACGCGGTGGCCAAGGGTGCGAGGGTCGTCGTCGGCGGCGAGCGCGGCGCGGGCGACGGACACTTCTACAACCCGACGGTGCTCGCCGACGTACCCGCCGAGGCCGACGTCCGGACGACCGAGATCTTCGGTCCCGTCGCGCCGATCGTCACGTTCAGCGACGAGGACGAGGTCGTCGCCGCGGCCAACGACACCGAGTTCGGCCTGGTGTCGTACCTCTTCACCACCAACCTCACCCGCGCGCTGCGCGTGTGCGAGCGGCTGGAGACGGGCATGATCGGGCTCAACCAGGGCCTGGTCGCCAACGCCGGCGCCCCGTTCGGCGGCGTCAAGCAGTCCGGCCTCGGCCGCGAGGGCGGCCGCGTCGGCATCGAGGAGTTCCTCGAGACGAAGTACATCGCGATGCCGACCCCGTAGCGGGGCGGTGTCCACCCGTGAGGGGCACCCTCACCGTGCCAGGGAGGCTGTTGCGCTTTGGGGTCCGGTGTGGTGATGGCGTGACTATGGGGAGGATGTGTGAGTCGGGGGGTGTGCCCGGGTCATGCTGGCTGGGTGGTCGCTGTGCTGGTGGTGAAGAGGCGCCGCAGGTTGTGTAC
>WHST01000204.1 GCA_009379955.1 Streptosporangiales bacterium
CACCCGCGAAGTGCCTTTCTCCAAGAGCAACAGGACCGTCGACAAGTCCCAGTTTCCCTTGCAGACAAGGCACTTTCGCATCACCACACCCCGTGTCGCCCCACCAGGTGTGAAAGACCGAGGTTAACGTGATCAACAGGGAGAGCGCCGGGGCGTGCGGTGACCGGGTCAGTCGCGGGCGGGGCGGCCGCAGCTCTTCGTGGCGCGGAAGCCGGTGGGGAGGACGACCTCGCGCGGCTCGCCGCCGGCGATGAGGTCGAGCAGCAGCTCCGCGGCGACGCGTCCCATCTCGCGGGGGTCGCGGGAGATGGTGGCGATCGGCGGCTCGAGGAACTCGGCCAGCGGCACGTCGTCGCACGTGATGACCGAGATGTCGTCGGGGATCCGCAGGCCCGCCGATCGCACGGCCCTGAGCACGCCGGTGAGGATCTGGTTGCCGCCGGCGATGATCGCGGTCGGCGGGTCGTCCTGGCTCAGCGCGTCCATGCTCGCGGCCTCGCCGTGCTCCGGCGTGAACGACCCCTGCCGCACCAGGGCGGCGACGTCGGCACGTCCGCGGGACAGCCTGCGGAGCACCCGGGCGCGTTCCTTGGCGGGACGCACGTGCGGGTTGCCGTTGACGAGCGCGATCCTGTGGTGTCCGAGCTCGAACAGGTGGGTGACGGCCTCCGACATGCCGAACGCATGGTCGCTCAGCACGGAGCTGGCCTCGGGCGCGAGGGTGCTGTTGCGGTCGACGAGCACGCTCGGTGTCTGCGCGGACGCCAGGCTCGTCAGCGTCTCGTCGTGGTCCTCCGCGGCGAGCGAGAGCAGCAGTCCGTCGACGCGGCGCTGCCGGAACAGGCGTACGTGCCTGGCGTCGAGGTGCGCGTCGTTCATGGAGTTCGCGAGCTGCAGGGAGTAGCCGGCCTCGCTCAGGCGCGTCTCCGCGCCCTGGCCGATCTGTGCGAGCAGCGGGTTGGAGATGTCACCGACCACGAACCCGACCGTCATGGTCGCGCCGGTGCGCAGGCTCTGGGCCAGCATGTCGGGCTCGTAGCCGAGCGCGGCGACCGCGTCGAGCACCCGATGGCGCATCACGTCGCTGACGTCCGGGTGGCCGGAGAGGACCCGCGACACCGACGACAGGGCGACGCCGGCCCGGTCGGCGACCTCGCGCATGCTCGCCCGCTGCAGGCCGGCGCGCGCCGGCGGCGTGCCTGCGGACTTCGGGCTCACTCGGCCTCCTGCTGTCGTCGCTACGGTGCTCAGTACATCAGCAGGCCGCCGCTGACGTTGATCGTGGCTCCGGTGATGTACGCCGCGTGTCGGGATGCGAGGAAGACCGCGGTGCCGGCGAGGTCCTCCGGCTGCGCGAGCCGGCCGAGCGGCGTGGCCTCGAGCTGCTTGTCGAGGACGCCGTCGGCGAGGCCCGTGGTGAGCATCGGCGTGTCGACGTTGCCGGGCGCGAGGCAGTTGACGGTGATCCCGTGCGGGGCGAGCGTGCGGGCGAGGCCGCGGGTCATCGAGACCACGCCGCCCTTGGTCGCCGCGTACACGACGGAGCCGCCGTGGCCGCCTGTCCACCAGCTCTGGGACGCCACGGTGACGATCCGGCCGCCGTCGCCCTGCTCCCGCATCTGCCGCGCGGCCGCGCGGCAGAGGAAGAACGTGGCCCGCAGGTTCACCGACTCTTGGTCGTCCCAGTCGCTCTCGGTGACGTCGTCGATCTCGGTGCGGCGCCGGAGGACCGCCGCGTAGTTCACCAGGACGTCGAGGCGTCCCGCGGCCGAGACGGTGTCGGCCACCAGGCGGGCGGGCGCGTCCGGACGGGCGAGGTCGGTCGCCACGGCCAGGTGCCCGTCGCCGGGGAGTGCGGCGACGATCTCGTCGAGCGGGCCCTGCCCGCGGTCGCTCGCCACCACCCGGGCGCCGGTCGTGGCGAACGCCTCGACCGCCGCGCGCCCGACGCCGCCCGCGGCGCCTGTGCACAGGACCACCCGGCCGTCGAGCCCGGCACCGAGGTTCCACGTCATGGCTCGCCTCGCCGCATGCGTCCCCCCAGGGGTCAAGAAACGTTTCCAGAGATTCCGAAGCTAGCGCCGCCGCACACATCGGGTCAAGGAACGGGCCCGCCTTGCGTAACGTGTCGACGGCTGGATATCGTCTGTCACGATGGTTCTGGAAACGTTCCCGGAAGACGTAGGGGGGCCCGTGACCGACGTCGACGCAGGAGTCGCGCAGCGTACGACCGGCGAGCACCGGTCGGCGACCGACCTCACCATCACCGCGATCGAGACCTTCCCCGTGCTCGCCCCGCTGGCGCGCACCTTCCGCGGTAGCCATTATCAGATGACCCACCGTGCGACGCTCGTCACCCGGGTGCACACCGACGCCGGCATCGTCGGCGAGGCGTACGCCGGCGACGAGGACAAGACGCTCCACGACATCGACCGCATCGTGACCGCAGAGATCGCGCCGAACGTGCTGGGGCTCGACGCGATGGCGACCGAGCGGGTCTGGCAGGCGGGCTTCCCCGCGACGTACGACATCCTTCGTGACCGGCGGCTGGGGCTCGTCGCGCTCGCCTGCGTCGACACCGCGGTCTGGGACGCCGTCGGCAAGGCGCTCGGCGTCCCGCTGTGGCGCCTGTGGGGCGGCTACTCGAACCGCGTGCCGCTCCTGGCCATCGGCGGGTACTACGGCGAGCCGCTCGGCACGATCGCCGACGAGGTGGCCGGCTACCGCGAGATGGGACTGGCGGGCATGAAGTTCAAGGTCGGCGGCGCGACGCCGGCGGTCGACGCGGAGCGGGTGCGTGCCGCATGCGAGGCGGGCGGCGACGACTTCATCCTCACCGTCGACGCCAACCAGGGCTACACGGTCTCCGACGCAGTCGACTTCTGCCGGCGCGTCGACGGTCTCGGGGTGCGCTGGTTCGAGGAGCCCGTGCAGTGGTTCAACGACCGCCGCTCGCTTCGCGACGTCCGCGCGCGGACGACGATCCCCGTGTGCGCAGGACAGAGCGAGGTGTCGCCGTCCGGGTGCCGCGACCTGATGGAGGCCGGCGCGGTCGATGTGTGCAACTTCGACGCCTCCTGGTCGGGCGGGCCGACGGCGTGGCGGCGTACCGCGGCCATCGCGCACGCGTACGAGGTGCAGATGGGTCACCACGAGGAGCCGCAGGTGTCTGCGCACCTCGTCGCCAGTCAGCCGCACGGCACGTACGCGGAGTGCTTCCACCCGGACCGCGACCCGTTCTGGTGGAACCTGGTCGCCAACCGACCGCCGCTGGAGGCAGGCGAGCTCGTGCTGTCCGACGCTCCAGGCCTCGGCTGGGAGCTCGACTGGGACTACATCGGGCGCTACCTGGTGAAGAGCTGAGGAGGACGAACGTGTCGAACGCCGAGCCGCGGTCGCTCGCCGAGGGAGCACCGGCCGACGCGGACGAGCTGCTGCGTGCCATGTGGACCATCAGGTTCTTCGAGGACGAGGTCAAGGAGCTGTTCACCCGCAACCTCGTCCGCGGCAGCACGCACCTGTGCCAGGGCCAGGAGGCCGTCGCGGTCGGCGTCTGCCGCGCGCTGTCGGCGGGCGACACCATGACCTGCACCTACCGCGGGCACGGCGCCGTCCTCGCGATGGGGGCACCGGTCGACCGCAGCTTCGGCGAGCTGCTCGGCCGCGCGCAGGGCCTGTGCGGCGGCAAGGGCGGCTCGATGCATCTCGCGGACCTGTCGGTCGGCGCGCTGGGATCGAACGCGATCGTCGGCGGGCACCTGCCCACCTCTGTCGGCGCCGCGCTCGCGTCGCAGTACCTGCGCACCGGCGCGGTGTCCGTCGCGTTCTTCGGTGACGGCGCCACGAACATCGGCGCGTTCCACGAGAGCCTCAACCTCGCGTCGATCTGGAAGCTGCCGGCGATCTTCGTCATCGAGAACAACCACTACGGCGAGTACAGCCCGCTCGAGGCGACCACCCCGGTCACCCGCCTCGCCGACCGCGCTGCGTCGTACGGCATGCCGGGCGTGTACGTCGACGGCAACGACGTCGTGGCCGTGCGCGCGGTCGCGCGCGACGCCGTGGCGCGGGCGCGTGCGGGCGACGGGCCGACGCTCGTCGAGGCCGACACCTACCGCCAGCAGGGACACTCGCGGTCCGACCCCGGTGCGTACCGGCCGGACGGCGAGCTCGACGGCTGGATCGCGCGGGATCCGATCACCCGGCTGAGCGACGCGGTCGTCGCCGCGGGCACGCTCGGCGCCGAGCAGGTGGGTGCGATCCGCGACGAGGTGCTGCGCGATGTCAAGGACGCCGCGGAGCGCGCGATCGCGTGGCCGCAGCCCGAACCCGAGGCGCGGTTCGCGAACGTCTGGGCGGAGAGGAGCTGACGTGGGCGAGACCATGAACTACCGGCAGGTCATCGCGCGGGCGCTCGCCGACGAGCTCGCCGCCGACCCGAAGGTGATCTTCATCGGCGAGGACGTCGGCGCGGCAGGCGGCGCGTTCAAGTCCACGGTCGGGCTGCACGAGCGGTTCGGCTCCGACCGGGTGCGCGACACCCCGATCTCCGAGCAGGCGATCGTCGGCGCCGCCATCGGCGCGGCGATGATGGGCGTCCGGCCGGTCGCGGAGATCATGTTCGCCGACTTCGCCGGCGTGTGCTTCGACCAGATCGCCAACCAGCTCGCCAAGTTCAGGTACATGACGGACGGCCAGGCACGGCTCCCGGTCACGATCAGGATGGCCAACGGCGCGGGCGGTGGGTTCGCCGCCCAGCACTCCCAGCCGGCGGAGAACTGGTTCCTCAACATCCCCGGCCTGAAGATCGTGGTGCCCGCGACGGTGCCCGACCTCTACGGCCTGATGCGCGGGGCGATCCGCGACGACGACCCCGTGCTGTTCTTCGAGCACAAGAACCTGTTCGCGGTGAAGGGCGAGGTCGAGGACGGCGCGGGTCCGCTGCCGCTCGGCGTGGCCGACGTCGTCCGGCGGGGCGCCGACGTCACGATCGTCGCGACGCAGCAGATGCGTCATCGGTCGGTCGAGGCCGCCGAGCGGCTGGCGTCCGAGGGTGTCGAGGCGACCGTCATCGACCCGCGCACGCTGGTGCCGTTCGACGACGACGCCGTGGCCGACAGCCTGCGCACCACCTCGCGCCTGGTCGTGGTGCAGGAGGCGCCGCAGGCCGGCAGCTGGGGCGCCTCGCTCGTCGCGCGGATGGTGACCGGGCACTTCGACCTGTTCGACGCCGCCCCAGTGCTCGTCGCGGCCGACGACACGCCCGTGCCCTACGCCGGCACCCTCGAGGACGCCTGGCTGCCCAGCGTCGACCGCATCGTCACCGAGACCCGCAAGCTCGTCTCGTACTGAGACCCGGCGCTTCACCTCGCGGACGTGGACTTCACCTCGTCCCGGCACGAGGTGAAGTCCACGTTGATCACGTTAACCTCGGTCTTTCACACCTGGTGGGGCGACACGGGGTGTGGTGATGCGAAAGTGCCTTGTCTGCAAGGGAAACTGGGACTTGTCGACGGTCCTGTTGCTCTTGGA
>WHST01000205.1 GCA_009379955.1 Streptosporangiales bacterium
GCCACCAACCAGCCGGGACTATTCACCCACTGGCAACACGGTGCACTCCCCAGCGGCTCGACGACGGGAGCCGTGTGACGCGAGAGTGTCACGCACGGTTCTACGAGCGGCGGCGGGTGCAACTCCCGCCGCCGACTCACCGGATGAAAGACGAGAACACCGGCTGGTCCCTGAAAGCCCACCCCGACGGATCCGTCACCTGGACCTCACCCACCCGACGGACCTACACCCAACGACCCCATGACTACGGCGACAACTGACCTTGCGACTACGGTTCCGCATGTCGTCACCCGTGCCCGGGTTCGTGTCGACCGAGACGTTTCCTGCCGTCCTGGACTTCGGCTCGCTGATGCGGCGGCTGGTCGTGCTGCTCGTGATGTTCTTCGTCGTGGTCGCGTCGGCGGTCGCGCTGATCGTCTACGTCGCGGGTCTGCACAGCGTCCTGGCATGGCTGCCGGGGATCGTGGTGGCGGGTGGGCTCAGCGGGGTACTGGTGTTGTGGAAGAAGCATCAGTTCACGGCGACGTGGGGCGGCGCGGTCCTCGAGTTGTCGCCGGAGGGCGCGGTCACCAGGGATCGGTTCACCTGCGTCCGGTTGTCGTGGGGCGCCGTCAGGTCGATCGGTGCGGCCGACCTGATGGCGCCGCTGCGGCTTCGGCCGCGGCCCGGCAGCGTCGTGACGTACGTGGCCGGTGAGGTGGCGACCGGGTCCGGGCGGTGGCGGACGGGGGACGACTCACTCGTCGGGCCTGGCACGCTCGAGGTGAGCGAGGACGCGCCCGTCCTGGTGCGGTCGCAGGTCAGGCAGAACCTCGGTGCTCGCAGTCTCGATGCGGAGACCGGGCTGCCGCTCGTTGCGGTGATCCTCACCAACGACGACCGGGACTGGGTGTCCGGACGGATCGGTGCGTGGGTGCGGGCGTACCGTCCCGACCTGCTCGACGGACGCTGACCGGCGGGCGCCGACGAGACCCACGACGGCGTCGACCGCGAGGAAGGCCAGCAGGCTGACGCCGAGGACGGGTAGGAACGCGCCCACGCCGGCGGCGAGGACGACGACCACGGCGATCGCGGCGGCGGGAGAACGGCGGAGGGCGCCGCGGGCGATCGGGCGGCCGAGGCGCGGGCGGTGGCCGCGGGTCGGGCGGCGTTGCCACCACATGCGGTAGCCGAGGCCGGTGAGGGTGACGATCGCGGCGGCGAGCAGGATGAGGCCGAGCTGGTTCCAGATGCCGAAGAGCCGGCCCATGTGGAGGTCGATGCCCCAGCGGGCGAGCTTCGCGGCGACGGGGTAGTCCGCGAAGCGCACGACGTCGGCGACCGTGCCGGATGCCGGGTCGACGGCGACACTGTCCGCGCGCGTGGGCCACTGCCGGGTCAGCTCGGTGACGACGACGTGCCCGCCGTCACCGGTGGGTGCTGTGACCTCGATCGGGCCGGAGAGGCCGACGCCCGCGGCGGAGCGTGCGGCGCGGTCCCAGTCGAGCGCGGCCCGGTGGTCCGCGCGGTGCGCGGTGCCGTGGTCGTCGTGGTGCGTGTCGGGGCCGGACGCGACGGTCGGCGTCGTCCAGCTGAGCTGCGCGCGCAGGTCCGTCACGTTCGCGCCGGCGAAGCGCGACCAGGTGAGGCCGGTGGCCGACAGCATCACCAGGCCGAGGACCACCCACGTCCCGACCGTGCCGTGCCACACCATCGTCCGCCTGCGCGAGCCGCGCGCCCGTCCCTGCCGCCCGCGACGCCGCGTCCACCACAGGACGAGTCCCGCGACCGCGATCAGCCAGAGCCAGGACGCCGCGAGCTCGCTGTAGACGCGTCCCGGCTCGCCGAGATGGAGGTTGCGGTGCAGCCCGTCGATCCAGGTGCTGATCGGCAGCGCGCCGCTCGAGCCGTACGTGGCGAGCCGCCCCTTCACCTCGCCGGACACGGGGTCGACGAACACCGCGAGGCGTTCGCTCGGGCCGAGTCCGTCGGCGGCGAACAGCACCTGTGTGGTCTCCCCGCGGGACGGGGCGGGGCGGATCGCGAGCAGCGAGCGGTCGGGTTGGTCGGCCCGCGCCGCGGCCGCCTGCTGGGCCAGGGAGAGCGACGGGCCGCGTACCTCGGTGGTCAGCTGATCGCGGTAGACGGCGCGCTCCAGTTGCGGGCACGCGGCGTAGAGCATGCCGGTGACCGCGGCGACGACGACGAACGGGCCGACGAGCACACCGGCGTAGAAGTGGAGGCGCAGCAACAGCTGGCGCAGGTGTCGGGGCATGGAGAGGTTCCTGTCGTCACTAGTCGAGGAGCGCGGCGCCGAGGTACGAGCCCTCGGCGCAGCCGGGCGGCACGGCGAAGACCGCGGAGCCGATCGGCGTCGTCCACTCGTTGAGCAGGTCGAGGTCGGCGAGCCGGCGCTGGATCGGCACGAACTGCCGGTCGACATCGGCCTGGAACGCGACGAACACCAGGCCGGAGTTGCTGAGCTCTCCGGGCGGGGGCGGGTCGTCGTAGTTGTACGGGCGGCGCAGGAACCGCTGGGCGTCGTCGCCCGACCTGGCCCTGTGGATGTGCGCGAACGGCGCGATGACCGGCAGGCCGACGTCGTCGGTCGCGTCGAGGTCGGGCTCGTCGTGCTCGTGCCGGCCGGTCAGCGGCGCCCCGTCGGCCAGGCGCCGTCCGACGGCCTGCTCGCGGCCGCTCCGGTCGAGCTCGTCCCATGTGTCGAGGTCCATCGCGATCCGGCGGACGACCATCGACGTCCCGTCGGCGAGCCAGTCGGTGCCGTCGGCCCAGACGAGCGCGTCGTCGCCGGCCGCGGGGTTGTGCGTGCCGTCGACCTGTCCCATCAGGTTGCGCATCGACGTGCCCGAGCCGCCCCCGCGGAAGCCGGACTGGCGCCAGCGCACCGTGACGAAGGCGCGTGCCTCCTTCACCAGCAGCCGCACGGCGTGGGCGACGGCGAGCTCGTCGTCCGCGCAGACCTGGATCACCAGGTCGCCGTGCGACCAGGAGTCGTCGAGCCGGTCGACGCGGAACGCCGGGAGCGGACGCAGCCAGCGCGGTCTCCGGTCCCGGAGCCCGGCGGCGGTGAAGACGTCAGGTCCGTACCCGACGGTGATCGTGAGGTTCGCGGGATCGGCCGCGAGCTCCGGCTCGGTGTCGGTCAGGCCGGGACGCCCGCGGGTGAGGCGGGACGCGTCGTCGGTCCAGATCGTCATCAGCCGGCGGAGCGCGTCGCGGTCCACCGACGGCCGCAGGTCGAACGCCACGAACGCGGCGAACGCCTGCGGCGGCGTGGTGACGCCGGCCTGCCGGTGGCCGTGGAACGGATGCCGCCGCGGCCCTGGAGGCGAGGCGTCGGGAGCGGCCCGATCCACGAGCCGTGTGCCGCCCACGGCGAGCCCGGCGCCGCCGAGCGCGGCGACGCCGGACGCGAGCAGACCGCGCCTGCTGACCGCCGGTGCCCGGCGCTCAGCCATGGTCGTGGCTTCGGTAGCTCTCCTTCGCGCCGGAGAACGACCGTGCCGGCGCCTCGAACGCCTTCCGTGAGCCGTCCGCGAAGACGAGGGAGACCCTGACGGAGTCGCCCGGCATGATCGGCTTCGCGACGTCCATCAGCATCACGTGGTCGCCGCCGGGGGACAGCACGTGCCGTCCTCCGGCCTCGACGACGAAGCCGCCCTTCTTCGGCCGCATCACCGCGTCGCCGTCGCCGTTCCTCGTCGTCTCGTGCAGCTCGACGACCGGCGACGCCGACGTGGTCGCGGACGTCACCCGCACGTCGGTGCCGGACGGGTTCCGCAGCGTGCCGAAGACCGCGGTCATGCCCTTGTCGGCGGCCTTCACCCACGGGTCGACGACGCGCACGGTCGCCGCCTGCTTCGCGGTAGGCGTGCTCGTCGGCGCGGCGGCACCGTCGGCGCAGCCCGTGGCGGAGATCGCGAGCACCGCGGCGCTGCCCAGGGCGACCGCACAGGTGCGGGCGCTCATGTCCGCCGCCTCCGCCACGCCACGACCGCAACGACCACGAGCACCACCAGGAGTGCGAGCCCGACGGCGATCGGTATCGCGGAGCCGGTCGAGTCGTTGCCACGGGACGCCGGTGTCGTGGACGGCTCGCCCCGGGTCGCGGTCGGCGTGCTGGTCGTGGGTGTTGGTGTGGCCGTCGGGGAGGACTCCTCGCCGGCATCGACCGTGAACCGGAACGTCCCCTCGACGGGATGCCCGTCGGACGAGACGACCCGCCACGCGACCGTGTAGCGGCCGTCGGTCAGGTCATCGGAGACGCGGGTGCGCACCTTGTTGGCACGCACGTCCGGCTCGTCGGTGGTCACCTTGCCGTCGGGTCCGCGGAGGATCACCGTGGGAGCGATCTTCGCGACGTCGTCGCTGAAGGTGAGCGTGATCGTGGACGGAGCCGTCGTGACGACGGCCCCCTTCTTCGGGGAGGTGGCGAGCAGCGAGTCGTGGGCGGACGCCGTGCCTACCGGCCACAGGACGGCGAGGCCGGCGAGCAGCGACACGACGAGCACGCGCCACCCGGTACGGGTGAACGACATGGGAGAGCGCTCCTAACGGAGGTGCGTAGAAGATCCGTCGGCGCACGGGGGCGACGACGGCACGGACGACGGAGACCTACGCGGGGAGCGGGGGTCCGCGCAGCGGACGGGCGCGGACATGGTGCTGGTGGTCGGGTGGCGTGTCGCCGATCGCGACGGGCTGCCAGGTCTCGCCGACGGCGGGCAGCGGCCGTGGCGCGAACGCGATGCGGTACGCGCGCAGGCCGAGCGCGTCGGCGGTGGCCCACAGGCAGGTCTCGCCGTGGCGTACGACGGCGACGGACACGGCGGTGGCGACGAGGTGCCAGCCGAGCATGGCGGCGGTCGAGGTGTCGGCCATCGCGTGGTCGGGGATGGTGAACACGGCGACGCCGTGCAGGAAGCCCTGCGCGAGCAGGAAGACCGCGGCGAGCTGACGCGTCGTCCATGCCCGGTCGCTCAGCCAGAAGCACAGCGGAACGGCGACGGCCAGGACGAGCCCGACCGTCGCGGCGTTCGGCGCGGTGCCGCCTCCGGCGACGTGGCAGAGGACCGCCACGAGCGTCGCGACCACCGCGACCGCGACAGCGCGAACGGCGCGCCCCGTGCCTGAGCACAGCGCGGCGTTGACCCGGCCGGCGCGATCGACCACCCGGGGATCGTATCGGCCCCTGGCGGGCCCTAGTAGTACTTTGTTATGTCGAGTCTGCGGGGGTGGGTGGGCGTGGCAGGACGGGTTGCAGGCAGAGACGGCAAGCGCCGGTCCAGACGCCGAGTAGGGCCTGGAGTTCGCGGAGGACGGCGTAAAGAGTCAGGCC
>WHST01000206.1 GCA_009379955.1 Streptosporangiales bacterium
GTTCTCCCACACGAACAGGCCGACGCCGATGACGATCATCAGGATCCCGGCCGCGAGAAACGCGAGCTTCTTGGACATCCTGGGCCCCCCACTTTCAGACGCGACCCGGTGTGGTCGGGTCCGTGGCACGTCACCATATGGGGTGCTGATAACGGTGCTGTCACCAGCCCCAAGCCTGCTCGCTGCACGGCGCGGTAGACGGTGGATCGGCCGACGGAGAACAGCTCGGCAAGGTCGGCGGTGGTGTGTTTGCCGTCGCGGTAGAGCCCGACGAGATGGGTCTCTTGGGCGCCGCTGAGCTTGGGCGCCTTGCCGCGTAGCCGGCCTCTCGCCTTGGCGACCTTCATGCCGTCGCGGGTGCGCATCCTGATCAGGTCCGATTCGAACTCGGCGATCATGGCCAGGACGTTGAACAGTAGCCTACCGATCGGGTCGTTCGGATCGTGGACCGATCCTCCGATGTTGAGTTTCACTTCGGCAGGCGGCCAGCGCTTCGCGCAGTCCGGGTCGGTCTCGGTTGCGTCCGGTGAGGCCGAGGTCGACGTAGCACTAAAGCGGACGGGTCTTACGGGAATGCGCAATGCCCGGAGATGCTGACGGCTCGATCGTTGGAGGCGGCGACCTCGTCCCGTAGACCGGTCCTCAATCGGGACGGCGTGCGGGCACCGCCCAGCGCACCACGGGCGGAGGCCGCTCGCTTGGGGATCCCGGCCGTGCCGCGGCACGTTGCCTCACCGGCGGCTGAACAAGATCACTCCGCGGCAAGGTCCCGCTGGAACAACGTCCCCTGCTTGCCACCGATGTCGGTGGGGTCGGCTGGGCCAACAGGAACGAAGCCGGCCTTGATCAGCACCTTTCGCGACGCGACATTCTCGGTGGAGGTGGCCGCTGACAGTGCACGCAGCCCGTGCTGCGCCACCGCCAGCCCGCACACCTCCCGCACAGTCGCGGTTGCCATCCCGCGGCCGGCGACATGCTCTGCTACTCGGTAGCCGAGTCTTGCAGTTGCGTCCTTGATGTCGTAGAGGTTGAACCGGCCAAGTACTGAACCATCGTCGACGAGTACATAGAAGGCACTGATGCCGGCCTCTTGCTCGGCAAGCAGAGCGGCGTGCCGCTCCGCGAACTGGCTGTAGAAGTCGTCGCCGCGGTCGGAGATCGAAACGGCGAAGTAGTCGCGATTCGCTAGCTCAAAGGCCAGGACCGCCTGTCCGTGGTCGGCACGAAGGCGCTGCAGTTCGGACACTTCCTGACTCTATCCATGGTCCGCCGGGCCAAGCGCGACCCACACCGGTAGCGGATCCTCCTACGATGCGCCGGACGTCTCGGCGGTGCGGATGGTGAGGCGTGCGGTCATGTCGAGTTTGACTTCGCCGTAGGGCTGCACATGTTGCCAGAACAGCGGGGTGAGCCCGCGGCGGTCCTCAGCGGTGAGCAGCTCGTTCCAGTCGTCTTCAGCCAGGACGTCCAAGGCCTTCGGTGATCTCGCGTTGCAGGTCGCGGCTGCGGAGGTAGCGGGCGACAAAGATGGTGCGTTGCGCCCGGCCAACCTCGAACGTCTTCAGGACACAGCCAGTTCCGCCCGCACCATGGCGATGATGCGCACTATGCCGTCGGTGGCGCAGTCGCGAGCGACGGAGTCCGCCTCGTCGAACAGTGCCGTGGCCTCGGCCTCGCGTCCCTCGGCGTAGTCGACCTCGGCAAGCGCGAGTAGCCCCGCTGCGAGACCGGGCAGGAATCCGATCCGTCTGCGCAGCCTGACCGACTCCTCGAACCGCTCGCGTGCCGCACCGAGGTCACCTGCGGTCATGGCGGCGAAACCCAAATGCCGGGCGGCGTAGGACAGAGTCAAGTCGTCGCCGGCCGCCGCGGACAGCTCGTAGGCCCGCTCAAGCGCCGGCCGAGCGGTGGCCTCATCGCCGCGCACGACCTGATGGAACGTGCCGAGCCAGAACGACGCTTCGCCCTCCGCTCGCGTGTCGCCGAGGCGCCGGTAGAGCTCGAGGGCACGTTCGATCAACGCCAGCTCGGTATCGTCCGGTTCGCTCCTGTCCTGGAGAAAGCGCGCGTGCAGGAGACGTCCACGCGCGATCGCCACGTCGGCCTCGACCGCGTCGAGGTCGCGGTCGGCCGCCTCCAGTCCCTCGGCGTCTCCCCCGAACACGGCGCGTTCGTACGCTTGCAACGCACCGCTCAGCCGATCGCGTTCGCCCACTGCCCTGTCCGAAGCCACCATGCTGCCAGCATGGCATCGGCCTGCGGTTGACGCGTCCCGAATTTCATGCCGTCTTCTCGTTGGCGGTGTCACCGGGTGGGGGGCCGAGGTGGTGACGCAGCTGTCTGTCCGACGCCCTGAGGATCCCGGGCCCGGCCCTGACGGAGTCGGGCCAGCGTGCCTGCTACTCCCGGCTCATCAACTCCCGCTCCTGCCAGTTAATCAACGGGAGGGACAACAGGTGTCAGAACTCCCGTGACGGCTCGAACCCGCGTTGCTGTGGTCCGGCGTCGAGCTGACAGGGTCCATCGACGTAGACGAACGTGGTGGTCGTCGACTTCATCGCAGTCCGTGCCGGTTTGGGCACCTATCGAGTGAGGAAGCCGTCAGCGCGGCCGATCTGCCACATGTGGCCGTCGGGGTCGGCGAAGGCGCCGGCGTATCCCCATTTCTGGTTTCCGGCCCCGATGACGATCTCGGCGCCGGCGTCCTGCGCGCGACGCATCAGCTTGTCGACTGCGGCATCGGTGGCCAGCCCGATCACGACCAGACACTCATGCGCATCCCGCGGCGATCGTTTGCGATCACCGATCACCCACCCGAAGCCGCGCGACGGAATCAGCATCACACGCAATCCGACGCTGATCTCGAACTGCAGGGGCTCGGGTAGCCCATCGTCGCCCGACTCGCCCACGGTCACGAACCCGAGGGCGGTGTAGAAGGTGTGTGAGACCAGGCGATTCTTGATGGGTAGGCACACCGTTGCTCGGTCAAGCTTCACGATTCCTCCTCCGGACAGTGGTTCGCGCTGAACGACGATCGCGGTTCAGCTCGGTGCACGAAGCGTTACCAGCACTAACGAGTTGCATCGGATGCGAGACTGGCATCCCTCTGCTCGGTTCAGTGTCCGGTCAGCTCGGCGACGACAGGAGCGAGCGCATCAGCGGCGTTGGCGCCGACGACGATATATGAGAAGCCGCCCTCCTCACGTCGTCGCAGGATCTCTTCGGTGGCTGCCGTCGGGTCACTTGGAAGCACTAACAGCGAGTCCGCTGCGCGCAACGCGGCAGGGTCCGTGTCGGGGGATGCCATGAACGGGGACACGGCGTCACCGACCACCGGCACGTGGAGCGCGAGTTCGACGTCTCGGATAGCGCGGAAATCGGCCGCCATCCGCATGATCCCGGCCCGAGAGTCGTCGCCCGGCATCGCAGCGAACGTGACTGTATCCGCAAGGTCGACCGCCAGCGCCCGGGCCTTCGGACCACGCACGGCCATCACCACCGGCGTATGGAAGTCCGGACCGTCGAGGTCTCTGAGCGACGTGACAGCGTCACGCACCTGAGACAACCGCTCGCCTGGTGTCACCACCGGAAGGCCCAACTCACGCAGTTCGTCCTCGAGCCCGGGTCTCCCGGTGCCGATGCCCATCTCGAAGCGACCTTCGGTAAGCACCGACAGTGAGTGCGCTTCCCACGCCATACTCCAGGGCGTGCGCAGCGGAGAGGCGTACACCCACGTACCCACCCGTAGGTCGGCGAGAGTCGCCGCGACAGCCAACGTGGGTCCCGGCGCCGGCTGCCACTGCTGAACGTCGGGCATCAGAAGTGTCGAGTAACCGCTGTCGGCGATACGGCGCACCTGGTCTCGCCACGCCGGTAGATCAGTTCCGAGAGGGGCGACAACCCCGAATCGCAGTGGCCTGGCTCCGCCGGTTGCCTCATTGTCGGCCATCGTCGCCGTCCTTTCGTTGTCGTCCCGGTGAGCCCTTCCAGGAGGTGGGCTACCTTGTACGCAGGAACAGACCAGGCGTCCACGCGAAACTCATCGCCCGCGGCGGGCACGACTGCGGACTTCCTCGCAGCTGTACCCGGGGCCGGGGCCCGCCGTAGCTCTCGACCAACTCGCAGCCATGTAACACGAAGCGTTATCAGCAAACCAGTGGTGCGGGGAGACTGCCTCCATGACTGCTGACTACGCCCAGAGTGACCAGTTCCGTGGAGCTCGCATCCAGCTGTGCGACCTGGCCGGCCTCGAGGTCCGCGATTGCGAGGTCAGCGGTCTGAAGATCGTCGACTGCTATGGGAGCGACGTCTACCTCGGTGGCGACTTCGAACGTGTCGTCGTCAACGACGTCGACGTGACCGCCTACGTCGAGGCCGAGCTCGACCGACAGCACCCCACGCGGGTCCTGGCGCGTGACGCCGCGTCCCCCGACGACCACCGGGCTGCTTGGGACGCCATCGAGACACTGTGGGAGGCGACGCTCGACCGCGCCAGGCTGCTGCCCGAGGCCAAGCTGCACGAACAGGTCAACGGCGAATGGTCGTTCGTCGAGACCCAACGGCACCTCCTGCACGCCAGCGACGCGTGGCTCGGCAATGCCGTACTCGAGGAGGAAGCGCCGTACCACCCGTTGGGCTTCCCTTACGGCGGGATGCCTCCCGACGCGACGGCGAAGCTCGGGCTCACCCTCGGCGCCACCCCGACGCTCGACGAGGTGCTCGCGCCGCGGCTCGCCCGCATGGCCACGATGCGGCGCGTCATCGACGAGCTCACCGAGGCCGAGCTCGATCGGGTATGCGGTCGCAAGCCGGCGGACCCGTATCCCGATCAGGACTACGTCGTGCGCCGCTGCCTCAAGGTAGTCCTGAAGGAGGAGGCCGAGCATCACCGTTATGCAGTGCGCGACCTCGCCGAGCTCGAGGCCGGTGCCTGAACCGCGCCCGAGCGCCACCGATCACTCCCGCCTGGCAGCACCGCGCGGGCCACCTGCTCACGCCCGCCGAGCAGGACCCGGTCGAAGTGGCTTCCAGCCGCCGTGAGTGCTGCTACTCCCGGCTCCTCAACTCCCGTGCCTGCCAGTTAGGTAGGACGAGTCCAACTTGGCCGCAACCGGCGATCGCGGCGTGGATGGCCCGAGGAGAAGGCTCGCGCCACGGCGTGACCCGCTCGCCGAGCTCGGCGGTCAGCGGCCGGCTCAGGGACCGGTGGCGGACCCGGTCACGCGGGCGTCGGCGGCCGGCTTCCGCCGGATCACCA
>WHST01000207.1 GCA_009379955.1 Streptosporangiales bacterium
CTCGAGCTGGTCACCGGACGGCCGTTCGACCAGCAGCGCAAGGGCGGTTGGTCCTGGCTGGACAACAGCGAACGCCTCGACGAGTACATGACCGTCGCGATCGCCGACGTCGCCTTCATCGTCACCACCGCCTGCCTCGAGCAGCGTGACCTCAAGCGCGCCCGGGCCGCCACCGAGCTCGCTGTTCTGGCGGCCCCCTACGAGGAGGCCACCCGCCTATGCCTGGTCCGCGTCACCGAGGCCGAAGGGGACCGCCGGGAGGCCGAGCGGATCCTACGCGAACAGGTCTGCAACCGTTCCGACGACGGGCAGGCTCCCACCGAGCTCAACGAGCGCACCGAGGCCATCATCCGCAACCACCGGTGGCTGGCCAGCTGAGCCACCGCCACCGAGCGCAGGCACACTAGTCCGAGCGGCCCCATCACCCATGACGAGCGGGCCCTATTCACATACCTGCGGATCGCCGCACCGGTGTCGAGATGCAGCGAAGATTGACCACCGCCCCGCGGGCGACGTTGCCGAAACTGGCGCCCGGTGCGCGGGTGGTCAAGGTGCGGGCCGCAGCGGGTGCAGGCGAACTTGCCGCTCTCTAGTCCAACCCGAAGAACTCTGCGGCCTGTTGCCTGATGCGATCAAGGCGCTTCGAGACGGCACTGTGGTTCGCGTACCCGAGGATCTGCGCGATCTCCGTACGGCTCGTAACACCGCTGTTCAACAGCACCACGATCTCCTGGTTGCGGCCGTCCAGCATGGCGAGGAAGTCGTTGGTGATGAGCTTCCCAATCACCTCGCTGTCGGGACCTTGTACCGGGATTGTGTCGGTGAGCTCAACGAACTTTACGGATACCTTGGAGCGCTTGGAGTACAACCTGCGCTCGAAGTCCTCGCGAGCAAACGACCACCTTGGCGAGAAGTCGTCCTGGACCCGGTTGGACTTCACGGCATCCAAGATCCCGCGGAGTTGACCAGTCGCATCTGCCGCCGCCACAGTCTCGGCCACTTTCTCGGCGGCCTCAGCAGCACCCATCCAAATCGGACCGCCTATCCGAGGGTTTGCCGCGACGGCGCCCTCTAGAAGACTGCCGTCGACGAGCTCGACCGGGCCGCTCTCTACGCCCTCGTCGACCTCCGGAAAGCCGCGCAGAGTCTGCTGAATGACCTCAGTGACTGCTGGGACCCAGAAGTCCAGGTTGTGCGCAAGCAGCTTGATCGGGTCGTCCTTGGAGAAGGCGGCCGGCCCCGAGCCGGAGTTCAGGTGCGGCCACACCGTCCACGCCCACGCGCGGCCGAGCCGCCCTTCGAAGTCAGCGGGTAGATACCGATCGACGTCGGTGCCCCCGATTCCATAGGGCCACTGCCCGGCCCGGAAGAGCGGCAGCCCGAAACGTTCCAGGGTGGTGGCGGGAAGCAGGTACAGCAGCGGCGTGTACTCGTGGTACCGAGAGACGGTTCTCGGCACAAAGCAGACGTTGAGATCTCCCAGGTCTGCGATCCTCGCCATCTGCTCGGGCAGCTCATCCTCGTCGAAGTACCGCCGCCGGAACTGGGCGAACTCCCACACCTGGTTCCACTTGTGGATGGCCAGAGCTTCCTTGATGTGATCGTCGTCCTCGCGGACGTCGATCGCGACGTACTCCACCGGCGCAGGGTTCAGAGCCCTGGCAATGCCCTTCATGGTGAACCCCACCGAGATGTTGGTCAGGCGTGGGTGGAAGTCCGGGCCAACCTCGTCCGGGCGAATGAAGAGGTCGTCACGCCGAAACGCGTCGATCTCCGCCTGGGTCAGCGGACGCTCGTCGTCCTCGGGCAGGGCCATCGTGTCAATCATCGCGCTCATACCCACTACACGGCAGAACGTCCCTGATCCGTTCCGTCCTCGCGGACAAGTACAGAGATCCCTCAGTGTGCGTTGTCGGCGAGCGTCCGGAGGAGTCCGGCGTCACGGCGTAGCGCTTCTGGAAGGCCCCGAGTCTCAGCGGGGTCCACGGCGTAGCCGACCACGCCCTCGTCGACCAGTCCGGCTGCCGCCTCGACGTAGCGGGCCAGCCGGTGGAGCAATGCGCGCGGAGCACGGACCCACGGTTCGCCCTCGATGTCCTCGGCGATCTGGTCGGACACGATCAGGCCCAGGACTCCCTGGGCGTGAGCCAGTTGCGCGACGGCCTCACGCGTGTGCTGAAGGTCCTCGCGCTCGGCCAGTCGGATCCGCACGGCCTCGGCCAAACCGGCGCTGACTCGCCCAGCCAGCCGGACCGGGATCGCCGCATCGCGTGGGGCAGAGAACAGGTCGGCGCCCGGCGTCTCCTCGACGAAGCTGAACGCGATCGACTGCGCCAATCCTTTGATGGCCTCGTCCGTTAGGTAGGCGCGGGCCGCGGTCGTGCTGACTCGCATCTGCGAGGCAACGAACTTCACCCGCTCATCGATCAACTCCCCGGCCGCAGCCTTCGACATCGACATCCCGAGGTCAGACACCGCGGCTATCAGCGCGTCGATGCGCTCCTCCCTCCAGGTCCGCCGTGGCGTCATTCAACACACCGTAGGAACGGCCACACCACACGCCAAGCCTGGTGCTCGCGAAGGCGCCGAGAAAGTTCGCTCCGACGGGCGACGGGTGGTCGGGGCTGATCTGTGCGGCGCATCGAATGTCGCCCAGGCAGGTCTTCTTTGACCAAATCTCGCGTTGGTCAAGACTCGCTGCATCTCGACAGAAGACCGGACTCGGCAAGACGGTTGCGCGAGTCTTCCTGAACTTTTGGGGGGACGTGCGCTGACCTGCGAAAACGCGCGTCCCCCGCCGCGTCCCCCCGATCACATCCGGGGCTAGGGGGACGCTCTCGGGGACGCCGATCGGCGACCTTTCCCGTCGTGCTCAACCCACGACGGAAAGGGAACGTGATGAGTGTCGGTGACCAGCTCGGACTCGACGACAACAGCGAGCTGCTTGAGCAGGCACGTCAGCGGTGGACCACCTGGGTGGCTATGGACGCCCGGCTTGGGGTGGTGGAGAACTTCGACGACCTGCGTGGCTGGCTGCCCACGGTCGACCGTGAGACCGCCGATGAGGTGCTGGTGGTGTTGGCGATGCTCGGAGCCCCGGATGGCGGCGACGACATCGCGGCGGCCGCGGCCCTGGCCAAGTGCCTCCTGCCGGGGGCCTGCACCCTGGCCGCCTGGCTGTGCACCCGACCGGACAGGAGCAGCGTGCTGCGTGACAACCAGCCGGTGACCCCGGGCGCCTGGTCGATGGTCCAGCGCATTGACGAATTGGTCGCCGCCCAGCTGTGGATCGAGGTCCGCACCTTCCCGTGGCGTCGGCTGAGGAAGGTGGCCGCCAACATCCTGATGAATACCCGCGCCGGGGTACTGCGCGAGTGCGGCGACCAGTTTCAGGTGGCGCGATTCGACCGGACCTGGGCTCACACCGACTTGGTGGAGGCGTTCGCGACCGGCGACTTCGCGACGGACGAGGCCTGGCGCGAGTACCCGATATCCACCCGACAGGTGCGGGCGGCGTCGTTCCGCCCCGGCCTGCTGGCCGACCCGGCACCGGCGCCAGACGAGGACCAGTCGCCGCTCGAGGAGCTGCTGGAGGTGCTGGCTTGGGCGTGCGAGCAGCAGGTGATCAGCGCCGACGACCGGTACCTGCTGCTGTGCTTGGTGGACGAGGCGTCCCGGGTGGAGACCCGGCGCACCGGCCGTGGCTACGGCGGGCTGATGGCCAACGAGCTGTCGGTTCGGGTAGCTCCGCGGGTCGGCGTCTCCGAGTCCACCGTCCGTCGCCGCGCCTCCAGGAGCATGCGCGCGCTCGCCGCGGCCGTCCCGACCCGGTTCGGCGACCAATGATCGCCGCGAACGGCCGTTGGAACGTAGGCCCGTGGAGGCGGTGAGGACTATGACCAACGATCAGAACGGGCAGCAGCGGAGCCCGCAGGAGATCGCCGAGCTGTTCGAGATCGCTGGACGGGAGACCGACGCGATCCGCCAGCTGAGTGGCTGTGTCGCGCAACTGCACGAGGTGGAGGCGGCCAAGCAAACCCTCAAAGCCTTGACACCGGCGGAAGTGCGCGCCGCGTTGGAGCACCGGCGTCTGAGCCAGGACGAGCCGACATGAGCAACACCACAACGAAGGCTCGCCCTGCGGTGTCGGTCGACGAGCTGAGGCGGGCCTGGGCGGCGGTCCAGGCCGGTCATTTCCGCCGCGGAGCCGGCCGCGACCTCACACAGGCGCCGCGAATCGGCACCCCGGATGCAGGCGGGTGGAGACCTGCTGCGGGGGAGCAGATCATCGCCGTCCTCGGGTGCGCCGGCTCCGTGGGCGCCAGCACAGTGGCACTGGCTGTTGGGCTGGCCGCACCCTCCCCGGTGCGGGTCGTCGAGTGCTGCTCGGTCAACGCCTCTGGGCTCGCCGCGGCCAGCACCGCCGAGCTCGGACTACACCCGGCCGGCTGGCGGCAGGGCAGGCGCGAGCATGTTCTGCTGGAGCGGGTCAGCGAGGTTCTGGTGCACATCGACGAAGTTCCATTGCCCACCAACGCCGATCAGGACAAGCAGCTGACGATCCTCGACGCCGGCTGGCAAGTCAGCCAACTGCTCGCGACCCCGTGTTGGCTCAGCGGCGCCATCCAGTCCGCGGACGCAGTTGTGCTGGTCACCACCGCCACCGTGCCCGGGATGCGCCGCCTTGAATCCGCGCTCGAGCTCTTCGCCAACGACCGGGCGAGGGTGGCCGTGGTTGGGCCGCGCCGCAAAAGGTGGCCCAAGGGCGTGGAGCTCTCCGCCGGGTCAGCCACCCACCGCGTGCTGGCGGGGCAGCGGTGGGTGGAGATCCCCGAGGACCGCGCCCTGGCCATCACCGGTTTGGATTCCCGCCCGATTCCCGACGCCGTAGTCGAGGCGGGCCGCCGGCTCCTGGACCACCTGCCTCGACCCGACGCCGGAGAAGACACCTGGCATTCGGAAGGAACGCCGACATGGAATCGATGACCGTCCATGCGATGTACGTCGCGCAGCAGGTGTGTCCGAAGGCGCCGCCTGGTGCGACTGGCCCGACCAACGAGATCACCAGCTATGTGCTCTGGGGCGTGATCGTGGTCTTCGGCCTGGCGGTCGTGATCGGTCTGGGGGCTGTGGTCGCCGGCCGGGCGTTCGGGATGATCCACGCCTCGAAGATCGGCGTGCTCAGCCTGGTCGTGGTGTTCGTCGGCGCGATCGCCTACCTGGTGCTC
>WHST01000208.1 GCA_009379955.1 Streptosporangiales bacterium
CACCCGCGAAGTGCCTTTCTCCAAGAGCAACAGGACCGTCGACAAGTCCCAGTTTCCCTTGCAGACAAGGCACTTTCGCATCACCACACCCCGTGTCGCCCCACCAGGTGTGAAAGACCGAGGTTAACGTGATCAGCAGGGACTTCACCTCGTGCAGGGACGAGGTGGAGTCCACGTTCACGAGCTGAACGTGATCGTTTCGCAGCGGGCCTGGCGTCGGGTGGGCTACGGCCGGCCGGACTCCAGGTAGACGGTGTGGCCGGTGCGGCGCGCGGCGAGGCAGGCCGCCAGCCGGTGCGCGGTGCGGGGCGACGTCAGGTCGGCGAACGCGTCGCGCTCGACCCAGCGCCACGACCGCAGCTCGTCCGGCGGCAGCGTGATCGCCGCGGTCTCGTGGTCGCCCAGCAGGCCCCCGTCGAAGACGAGCATCAGCCCCTCGGTACGCGGCGGCACGGCGGGCACCCAGTCGATGGCGAGCAGGCCGCCGACCGGCCGGTCGAGGCCGAGCTCCTCGCGCACCTCGCGCCGGCAGCCGGTGCGCGGGGACTCGTCGGCCTCGACGACGCCGCCGGGGATGTCCCAGACGTCCTTGTACGTGGGCTCGACGAGCAGCACCCGGTCGTTCTTGTCGCAGAACAGCGCGCCGGCCGCGACCCGCTTCAACGGCAACGCGGCGTAGATCGCCGCGATCTCGGCGTCCCTGGGTTCCTCGGTCGTCACGACGCCCAACCTATCGAGAACGTCGGGGTCAGAACCTCACGGTCATCGTGTTGGACGCGCGGTCGTGCAGGCCGCGCCGGTCGCCGTCGACGAAGAGGGCGGGCACGAACGCGCAGAGCAGCAGGGTACGGACGAGCGCCCACAGCGGTCCGACCGGCGAACGGTCGACCCGCACGACCCGGAAGCCGAGCAGCCGGTGGCCGATGGTGCAGCCGAGGGTGCCCACGAGCAGGACGTTCTCGACGGCGAACACGAGCAGGGTGACCCACGGGCCGCCCTGGAGCAGGCCGTAGCCGATCGCGCTCGACAGCACCCAGTCGACCATCAGCGCCACGAGCCGCCGGAGCAGGCCCGGCGCCGACCAGGTGCCATCTTTCGGCAGCCCAAGGCGCTGCCCCGGGTACTCGGACACCGTGCCGCCGGCCGCACCGGCGGCGTCGTCGCCGGACGTGGGCCCGCCGAGCCACGACCCGATCGACCGTCTGTCCATGGTGCCGACGCTACCCCGGTCTAAACTGTGCGAGAGTCCCGGGGACGTGCGTAACACCGGCGAAACAATCGGGACATGCTCGGGTAACGGCGCCCGGATACGGTGACAGCCGACCGACAGTTGGCCGACAAGGAGCGGTGATGTTCGAAAGCCACGATGACCTGCTGCGGTACGTGCGTGACGAAGATGTCAAGTTCGTCGACGTACGCTTCTCCGACCTCTTCGGGGTCATGCAGCACTTCGCCGTTCCGGTCTCGCACTTCGACGAGTCCGTGTTCTCCGACGGCCTGATGTTCGACGGCTCGTCGATCCGCGGCTTCCAGGAGATCCACGAGTCCGACATGGCGCTCAGGCCGGACCCGAACAGCGCGTTCGTCGACCCGTTCCGGGTCGACAAGACCCTCAACCTGCACTTCTACGTCCACGACCCGCTCACCGGCGAGCCGTACAGCCGCGACCCGCGCAACGTCGCCCGCAAGGCCGAGGCGTACCTCGCGAGCACCGGGATCGCCGACACCGCGTACTTCGCGCCCGAGGCCGAGTTCTACGTCTTCGACGACGTACGGTTCGAGACCAAGCAGAACACCGGCTACTACAAGATCGACTCCATCGCCGGCGCGTGGAACACCGGCCGCGCGGAGGAGCCGGGCAACCGCGGCTACAAGCCGCGCTACAAGGGCGGCTACTTCCCGGTCCCGCCCGTCGACCACTACGCCGACCTGCGCGCGGAGATGGTGCTCGAGCTGGAGAAGGTCGGCATCCTCGTCGAGCGTGCCCACCACGAGGTCGGCACGGCGGGCCAGGCGGAGATCAACTTCAACTTCGCGTCGATGCTCGCCGAGGCCGACCGGCTGCAGATCTTCAAGTACATCATCAAGAACGTCGCGTGGCGCAACGGCAAGACCGCGACCTTCATGCCGAAGCCGATCTTCGGCGACAACGGCTCCGGCATGCACTGCCACCAGAGCCTGTGGAAGGACGGCACCCCGCTGTTCTACGACGAGCTCGGCTACGCCGGCCTGTCCGACACCGCGCGGTGGTACATCGGCGGCCTGCTGCGGCACGCACCCAGCCTGCTCGCGTTCACCAACCCGACCGCGAACTCCTTCCACCGCCTGGTGCCCGGCTTCGAGGCGCCGGTCAACCTCGTCTACAGCCAGCGCAACCGGTCGGCCTGCATCCGCATCCCGATCACGGGCACGAGCCCGAAGGCCAAGCGCATCGAGTTCCGGGTGCCCGACCCGTCGGCGAACCCGTACCTCGCGTTCCCCGCCATGCTGATGGCCGGCCTCGACGGCGTCCGCAACAAGATCGAGCCACCCGAGCCGATCGACAAGGACCTGTACGAGCTGCCGCCCGAGGAGCACGCGCAGGTGCAGCAGGTGCCCGGCTCCCTCGACGCCGTCCTCGACTCGCTCGAGGCCGACCACGACTATCTGCTCGAGGGTGACGTGTTCACCTCCGACCTCGTCGAGACCTACGTCGACTTCAAGCGCACCAACGAGATCAACGAGATCCGCCAGCGCCCCCACCCCCACGAGTTCGAGCTCTACTACGACATCTGAGAACGGCGATCCAGCTACCAGCTGGAACGCCCTCAGATAGTCTCTGAGCTGCGGAAACGCTCCCTAACGCTTCCTAGCGTTTCGGGGCGTTTCTTGCGCTCACGTGTACCCAATGTGTACCCGCGGAAGGTGCCTCGAATCACGGCCCCGGACGTGCGAGTACTCCAGCCGTAGATCGGCGTACAGCAGGCGGTCGATGACGGTCAGCCATATGGGGCTGAGGCCGAGGAAGACGATACTAAGGATGGCATCCAGCGGCCGCTGGCGGCGGCCGGGATACCGGTGTCGTGGGGCGTCACACATGACGCGGTAGCCGGCCGAACTCAGCGGATACGCCGCACCCGTCTGCCGATCGAGGCGGAACAGTGCGACGTCACGCTCAATGGTGGTGCTAGACCCACTGTGCCGCGCGGCGGGCCCCGTGAGACTGGGAAAGAAGCATCCGATGTCCCAGACCCCGACATCCCTGTTTACGACACGCGAGCCGAGGACGGCGGACATGACTGCCCAGACGATCCTACGTACGCCGCACACGCGGGCCAGCCCCACCGAGCCCAGCAGTGTGCAGAAGCAGTACGCGAATCACTACACGCAGTTGTCGGAGCAGGTAAGGGATTCCGGGCTACTGCGCCGACGCTACGGCTACTACTGGGCGAAGATGTCGCTCACCGTCCTCGCACTCGGCGCGACGATCGCCGGTGTTGTGCTACTCGGTGACTCCTGGTTCCAGCTGATCCTGGCCGGAGTCCTGGCCGTGGTGTTCGCGCAGCTCGCGTTCATCGGTCACGATGCCGCGCACCGGCAGATCTTCAAGTCCGGCCGGGCCAACGACTGGGCGGGCCTGATCCAAGGCACCCTGTTCGGTGGGCTGAGCTCGGGCTGGTGGCAGAACAAGCACAGCAAGCATCATGCCAACCCGAACAAGCACAGCAAGGACCCCGACATCGCTCCCGGCGTCCTCGCGTTCACACCGTACGCGCGCGCCGAACGCGGTCGCCTCGGTAAGCTCGTGGCCGACCGACAGGGCTGGTTCTACTTCCCGATCCTGCTGTTCGAGGGCCTGAACCTGCACTATCAGAGCGTGCGACGGCTCTTCAGCTCGGCGCCGATGAAGCGCAGGGGCTGGGAGATCGGCTTCCTCACCGTACGGCTCGGCGGATACATCGCGACACTGTTCCTCATCATGTCGCCGGGTAAGGCAGCGGCGTTCCTCGCCATCCAGCTCGGCCTCTACGGCCTCTACATGGGCGGCGCGTTCACCCCGAACCACATCGGCATGCCCACCGTGCCTCCAAACATGAAGATCGACTTCCTCCGCCGCCAGGTGCTCATGTCGCGCAACGTGACCGGCGGCTGGTTCATCCACTTCGCGATCGGCGGCCTGAACTACCAGATCGAGCACCACCTGTTCCCCAGCATGCCGCGGCCCAACCTGCGCCACGTCGAACCGCTGGTACGCCAGTTCTGCAACGAGCACCGCGTTGCCTACACCGAGAACAGCCTCTTCGCCTCCTACGGCATCGTCGTCCGCTACCTCAACAAGGTCGGCCTCGTCGGACGCGACCCGTTCGGCTGCCCGCTCGCCGCCCAGCTACGCGCACCCGGCTAGGACGGTCCCGGAGGTTAGATCGGGCGCGACTGCCGCGAGCGCGTAGGCCCACCGCACCCGATTCACCGGTCCAGACCGTGCGCCTGCCCTGCGTCGCCCCGAACGAGCGCGCGGTAGAAGTCGGGGAGCCTCCGCATGCCGACGGAGGTCCCGACCATGTCCCTGCTGAGACTCTGGTGAAAGAACCGCAGGAAACCCGAGGCGTTGCGGTTGAACGGGTGCACCGGAAGGACACCGCCGAGGAGTGGGCGATCGCGCAGCTGCAGGCCATCATCGACCTGGACCGGCAGGACCGCGACGCGTTGCCCGGTTCGGCGGTGAAGCTCGTCAAGGACGCCCAGCGGATCATGCGGAAGCGTCGCCGCACCGGCAAGGGCCGTCCCGCGGCGGGCGGAGAGACGTGAGGGTGACCGCGTGGTCCTCGCCGGCCTCGGCGCCCGCACAGGCTAGACCGGGCCTCGCATACATTCACGACGTCACCTCCGCCGAGGCGGCACGTCCACGTCACGGTGGTCGGTCGTGGACTCGGTTCAGTCTCGGTCTCTGTGTCGGGTCCAGCCATCGAGGTGGCACGGTGTGCGCGCGGCCGTTGTGCATGACCAGGTCGATGGTGCCGTCGTGGACGGCGGTGTGGTGGACGGTGCAGACCAGGGCGAGGTTGTCGATGTCGGTGGTGCCGCCTCGGGACCACCAGGTGACGTGGTGGGCCTGGGTGTACTGCGGTGGCGCGTCACACCCGGCCACCACACACCCGTGATCCCTGGCGATGAGCGCCCGGCG
>WHST01000209.1 GCA_009379955.1 Streptosporangiales bacterium
CGAGCGGCGGCGGGTGCAACTCCCGCCGCCGACTCACCACCGGCTCAAAGACGAGAACACCGGCTGGACACTCCACGCCCACCCCGACGGCACCGTCACCTGGACCACACCCACCCGACGCACCTACACCCAACGACCCCATGACTACGGCGACACCTGACGTCGGGCGGACATGACGAAGCCCCGGCGACGCTGCCGGGGCTGTCAAGGGGCGTGTACTGCGGGCGGGCGGGGGTCTCAGTCGCTGCGACGCCGCTGGCTGCGGGACGGGTTCAGCGTCTGCAGTGTGAAGCGGTTGATCGCGCGGAAGATCTTCCGGTAGGAGATCTCGTTGTAGGGTGCGGGACGCAGGTTCACGGCACCCCTCTGCATGGTCGTCGTCTGCGCTCGTATACCACGCACAACGAGGCCCGCGCGACGAGGTTTCCCTCCCGGCCTTGTGAGCCGAGTCACGAGCGTGCGTTCGCATGCGACTGCTGCCGGTCCGTCTCGCGTGACCTCACGAGATCCTGCGCCACCACCGCTCCTTCGGTCGATCCTTCCAGCTACGGCCGGCGCCGCGATCTCGTTCTGGTGCAGGCGGAAGGCCATCGAGCAGGTACTGGAATGGCGGTATCTCCGGCAGTCCGAGCTGGGGATGGCACTCCCTGATGTGCCGGTATCCCGACGTGATGTACCAGAGTTGTTTGGTCGACAAGTGAGTTGCCGGGTGTCCCGCATCGGGATCCGCCAGAGGAACCGGATGCCGGCTCAGGCGCCAGTAGCGGTTCGACAGTTTGTGGAGCTGACCGCAGGTTCTGACCGACGGCAGGTCCGGCATGAGCAGTGAAGCCAGCTCCAGGTGCGTGAGCGGACCTTCGGGCAGCGCCACTATCTCCTCGTAGGTCGACCGCAGGGTCGACAGGCCGACGAGCCAGATCGAACCGGCCCACCAGTTGGCGATCAGGACGACGGCCGTCAGGGACACGAGTGCCCCGAACGTGAAGCCGTCCTCCCACTCGAGGCCGTTCGTCCCGCGATGGACGGGCAGCATCGCCGCGACGAGCGCTGCCGTGGCGCCGTAGGCCGCCCAGGCGGAGGGGTCCGACCGGCTCATCGGGTGATACACGCCACCGGCACGCCTCGGTCTCGCACGTGACACCAGCCCGTGCATGAAGGGGTTGCTGCCGGCGGTGAGCTCGTCGAACACCTGCCGCAGCTCGACAGCCGAGGGCAGGAGGTCCAGGTACGCGGAGATCCGACGCGTCAGGAACACTGCGCTGAAGACGTGTCCGACGGTCAACAGGACGAACACGATCCAGGAACCCGTGAGAGGGATGCTCACCGCGCCGCCGAGCGTCAGCGTGGCACCTTGTGTCGCCAATTTGGCGATGACCACCAGCAGGGCGAGTGCGGATCCCACGTAGAGGATCTTCGCCGTCGAGCCGGCACCGGTCACGATCCGGCGCTGCTCCAGGGCCTTGTCGCCGTCATTGCGCTGGTCGTCCATGTACTGTTACCGGCCTGTCGCCCGTCACTGCCACATGGCCACAGGCTAGTCGATCTCCCCAGCACCTTGCCCGTCGTGAGAGCGAAGGTCGCGGGCACTACGGGTGGGTCATGCGCAGCACGTCGAGGCTCTGGTCGAGCTGTTCGACGGTGAGCCTGCCGTCCTCGACGTAGCCGCCCTCGAGCACGACCTCGCGGATGGTCTTGCGCTCGGCCATCGACTGCTTGACGACCTTGGCGGCGTTCTCGTAGCCGATGTAGCGGTTGAGCGGGGTGACGATCGACGGCGACGATTCGGCGTACTCGCGGCAGCGTTCGACGTCGGCCTCGATGCCGTCGACGCAGCGTTCGGCGAGCAGTGTCGAGGCGTTGGCGAGCAGCCGGATCGACTCGAGGAGGTTGCGGGCGAGGACCGGCAGCATGACGTTGAGCTCGAAGTCGCCCTGGGTGCCGGCGAAGGCGATGGTCGCGTCGTTGCCGATGACCTGGGCGCACACCTGGCGGACGGACTCGCAGATGACGGGGTTGACCTTGCCGGGCATGATCGACGAGCCGGGCTGCAGGTCGGGGATCGCGATCTCGCCGAGGCCGCAGCGCGGGCCCGAGCCCATCCAGCGGAGGTCGTTGGCGATCTTGTACAGGCCGACGGCGTACGTGCGCAGCTGGCCGCTGGCCTCGACGAGGCCGTCGCGGGATCCCTGGGCCTCGAAGTGGTTGCGTGCCTCGGTCAGCGGAAGCCCGGTCGCGCGCGCGACCTCCTCGATGACCTTGGCGGAGAAGCCGGGCGGGGTGTTGATGCCGGTGCCGACGGCGGTGCCGCCGAGCGGCAGCTCGGCGAGCCTGGGGAGGCTCGCCGAGAGACGTTCGGTCGCGTACCGGACCTGGGCGGCGTAGCCGCCGAACTCCTGGCCGAGGGTGACGGGGGTGGCGTCCATCAGGTGCGTGCGCCCCGACTTGACGACGTCGGCGAACTCGGCGGCCTTGCCTTCGAGCGAGGTGGCGAGGAGGTCGAGAGCGGGCAGCAGGTCGTGGGTGACGGCACCGGTCGCGGCGATGTGGATCGACGACGGGTACACGTCGTTGGACGACTGCGAGGCGTTGACGTGGTCGTTCGGGTGCACGTCGCGGCCGAGGCGGGCGGTGGCGAGCGTGGCGACGACCTCGTTGGTGTTCATGTTGCTGGACGTGCCTGAGCCGGTCTGGAACACGTCGATGGGGAAGTGGTCGTCGTACGTGCCCGTGGCGACCTCGTTCGCGCTCGCCTCGATCGCCGCGGCGATGTCCTCGTCGAGGACGCCGAGCTCCGCGTTGACCTTCGCCGCGGCGGCCTTGATCCTGGCCAGGGCCGCGATGTTGGCGCTCTCGATCGGCTGCCCCGACACGGGAAAGTTCTCCACGGCCCGCTGGGTCTGGGCGCGCCACTTCGCCTGCGCCGGCACCCGCACCTCGCCCATCGAGTCGTGCTCGACCCGGTACTCCTGCTGCTGCTCGCTCATGAGAGCGAGGTTAGTAGAACCGGTGAGCGCGCCGAGTGTGACCTCCGGCGCACTCACCGGCCACGCGCGGTCAACCGGCGGCGCGCTCCGCCTCACTGCGTTCGACGCAGAACTCGTTGCCCTCCGGGTCGGCCAGCACGACGAAGCCCGAGCCGTCCGGCTTGCGGAAGTCGGCGACCTGCGTGGCCCCGAGGCCGAGCAGTCGCTCGACCTCCTCGTCGCGGGTGCGGTCGGTCGGCACCATGTCGAGGTGTACGCGGTTCTTCACCGTCTTGCCCTCGGGCACCGGGATGAACAGCAGGTGGTAGACGCCCTTCGGGTCTTGGAGCACCCACTCGGGGTCGCCCGGCTCGTTGGGGTTGTCGGGCACGTCGATGAAGCCGGTCACCTTGCGCCAGAACTCACCGAGGCGCGAGGGGTCGGGCCCGGAGTCGAACGTGATGGTGCGGATGTACGAGGTCATGATGTGTCCTGTCGGTCAAAGGTGCATCCGCGGCTCAGGCATTGTCCTCATGGACCGCGGAAGGCACGGAAACGAGCACTGACATCGCCGTACCTCCTTCCTTCCTCGAGTGCCGGCGTCCCCGTTGTCAGGACGGCGCGCAGCATCCCACGGCTGCCCGGCGGCGCGCACGGGGGTTTCCGTGCGTGGTGAGCGGTACGGTGCGCGGATGAGGCCGTACGTGCTGCTGTCGGTGGCGACGTCGGTCGACGGCCACGTCGACGACGCGAGCGACGCCCGGCTGGTGCTGTCGAACGAGGCTGACCTCGACCGGGTCGACGAGGTCAGGGCCGGCTGCGACGCGATCCTCGTCGGCGCCTCCACCGTCCGGCGCGACGATCCCCGGCTGGTGGTCAGGGCGGAGCGGCTGCGCGCCGACCGTGTCGCGCGAGGACGGCCGGCCGACCCCCTCAAGGTGACGATCACGACGAGCGGCGAGCTCGACCCGGCCGCCCGGTTCTTCCGCACGGGAGAGAGCGGTCGGCTCGTCTACTGTGCGGACGCGACGGCCGGCGCGCTCGGCAGCCGGCTCGGCGGTCTCGCCGACGTGGTCGCCGGCGGACCCGGTGCGGTCGACCTGCCCTGGCTGCTCGCGGACCTGCACGGGCGCGGCGTTCGCAAGCTGCTCGTCGAGGGCGGTCCCGCCGTCGCGGGAGCGTTCCTGGCGGCAGGTCTCGTCGATGAGCTGCACCTGGTGATCGCGCCGTTCTTCGTCGGCGACCCGGCCGCACCGCGGTTCACCGTGCCGGGGTCGACGCCGTACGGTCCGGCACGACCGATGACGCTCGCGGAGGTCCGCCGGCTCGACGGCGTTGTGCTGCTGAGGTACGTATTCGGCGGGTAGGCTCGGCGTCATGTCGGACTCGACCGGGCGCGACCCCATGACCTACCGCGCGTCCGACGGCGATCGTGAGCACACCGCCGAGATCCTCCGCGAGGCCGCCGGTGACGGCAGGATCACCCTCGACGAGCTCGACACGAGGCTGACCGACACGTTCGCCGCCCGCACCTACGCGGAGCTGGCGCGACTGACCGACGACATCCCGCCGGCGGCACCGGGCGCGCTCGCGCCGATCCCGCCCGGCGGCGTCCCCGTCCCCACCGCCGACGCCGGGCCGCTGGTGCTCAAGACGTCGGGCGGCGGCATCCAGCGGAAGGGGCGCTGGCTGGTACCCGCCAGGATCGAGCTCGACGGCACGTACGGCTCCGTCCAGCTCGACTTCCGCGAAGCCGTCTTCGCCGCACCCGTCACCACGCTCGTGGTCCGCACGAAGTACGGGTCGGTCTACCTGACCCTCCCTGACGGGGCGACGGCGCAGGTCGACATCACGTCCGCGTGGGGGACGATCCGCAGTGCGGTGCCCGCCATTCCCGTCCCCGGTCACCCGCACCTCGTCGTGACCGGCGAGTCCTCGTACGGCTCGGTCCGCCTGCGCTACGGCGTGGGCCACAAGGTCCGCCGGCGCAGGAACAAGGGCGACTAGTGTCGCCCGCCGGAAATTCGTGTGATATATCGTGCGAGGGAGTCGAGGATTTCCTCCGCGGTCTTCTTCCACACGAACGGTTTCGGGTCCTCGTTCCACATCTTGATCCATTCGCGGACGTCTTTCTCCAGTGCC
>WHST01000210.1 GCA_009379955.1 Streptosporangiales bacterium
CGTCTTCGAGCTTGTGACATGATCAGCGCGCTCCGAGCATCGCAGGCGGTCGGTAACCCTGACGTCTCCCATGTCGTGGATAGTGCCTAGAACAGTTCGAAGTACTCGCGATGCTCCCACTCGGTGACCGAGGACTCGTAGGTCTCCGGATCGTCCTGTTCGGCGACATGTGCCCGGTAACGCTCGACCTCGCTCCGTTTCATGGTGACGAAGTAGTCGATGAAGCGGTCGCCGAAGGCGCCGCGGAAGAAGTCGTCCTTCTCCAGCGCTGTCAGCGCGTCGGCGAGGCTCCCGGGCAGTTGGGCGGCGTCTGCCGCGTACGGGTCGTCGGTGAGCGCGGTCGGCTCCGTCCGGTTCACCACTCCATCGAGACCGGCTGCAGCCTGGGCGGCCAGGTACAGGTACGGATTCGCCGCGGGCTCGCCCGCCCGGTTCTCGACATGTGAGGACGGATCGCCGGGCGCGCTGATGACGCGCACCATGGCGGCACGGTTGTCGAAGCCCCAAGTCAGCCGGTCCGGCGCGAGAGAGAACGGCTTGCGCCTGCGGTACCCGTTAATGGTGGGTGTCATGAACGGCGAGGCCGCTGCGGCGTGTGTCAGCGTACCCCCGACATAGTGCCTGCCGATATCCGGCAGCGGCTCGCTCGCCTGCGGCACCATCACGTTTACGCCGCTAGGCACGTCGGACAGGGACGAGTGCAGGTGCCATCCGCTCGCATAGCAGCCGGGCACGGCAGGCGAGCACATGAACGTCGCGAGGTAACCGTTGCGCCGACAGATCTGTTTCACCGCGGTTCGGATCAGCAGCGCGGCGTCGGCTGCCGCCATGCCCTCCATGACGTCGAACGTCGTCTCGACCTGGCTGGGCGCCCACTCGTCGTCGATCGACCGCAGCGGTAGCCCGAGTGCGGTCAACGCCCGCCGGATGGGTCGCAGCATGTCGTCGATCTCGTCGAGATGTGATTCCAGCAGGTAGTTGTAGCCGCGAGCCACGAGTGCGACGCGTGGTGGGTCGCCTGGTGAGCCGGGCGCTCCTGGCGAGCCGGTCTCGAGCATCGTGTCGAGGATCCGCATCAGGTACCACTCGATCTCAAGACCGGCGTTGAAGCGATAGCCTGCCTCGTTGACCCGGTCCAATGTGGAGCGCAAAATCGTGCGTGGGGAGAAGGGGAACGGTGTCCCGTCCCGCAGGTAGAGCTCGCACAGTACCCAGGCCGTGTCCGGAACCCAGGGCAGGGTCCGGAACGTGGCGGGGTCGGGCACCATGATCACGTTCGGGCTGCCGGAGAGCTCGGGCATGTCGAAGCCACCGCCCGGCATGAAGGGGTTGAACACGATGGCGTTGGCCGTATCGAAGAAGAACGGCGCCATCGTGATCTCGATTCCGGATTCGAGGGCGGTCCGGTACGAATCGGTGCTGACGGTCTTGCCCCTGATGAGACCGTGCTGGTCCGGCCACGCGAGTCGCACCATCTCGATCTCGTTTTCCGCGATCTGCTTCTTGGTGTCCTCTGCCGCGGCGAGTTGCTCTTCGCTCAGTAGCCCGTGCCGTCCGACGAAAGCAGCGGTGGACATGATCATCTCCTTGTCGATGTGTGCCTGTTGCGACTGGTGCTTGGCCAGACCTCGTTGCCGAGCCACCGGCTGACCAGGTCGTCGAGGAGCCGGAACGCGGTGTCCGCGCGACGTTCGGACTCGGCGACCAGCTCCTTCGGATCGATACCGGCGGCCCGGATGCGCGCCGCATCGTGGGTGGCTGCGGCGCGCACGCCTGCGGGTGACATCTCCGGGTGGAACTGAATTCCGAGCGCGGTGCCCATGCGGTACGCCTGCAGGAACCGCCGTGATGCCGCCAGTGGGATCGCGCCGGGCGGCACGTCGAAGGTCTCGCCGTGGAAAGCGAGATGCGCTCGCGTGCCGGGTGTCAACGTGGCATCCGCCCCGGTAGCGGTGATGTCGATGTAGCCGTACTCCGGACCGTCCGGGCACGGATACACCGACCCGCCGAGGGCACGCGCCAGCAGCTGTGATCCGAGGCAGATACCCATCACCGGAAGCTCGTTGCCGACCGCCGTGCTTAGGAACTCCTGTTCCGCGCCGAGTACGGGGTCGGGAGCGTTGGCACTCTGCGGGCCGCCGATGCAGATCACGCCGCGGACGGTGTCAGGGGACGGTAGGTCGTCGCCGAGCACCGGGCGCAGCAGCGCCCACGTGGTTGCATGCCGATCGAGGACGATGGTGATCCACCGAATGTCCGGTTCGGCGATGTGGGCGATAACCGCGATGTCCGTCATGTCGCGCCTCGCCGTTCGATGACGGTGGTCCAGGGCCGCCAGTGGTCGGTTCCGGCCAAGGCCCGAAGCAGGTTCTGCGCGTCCTGGCGATCGATGGCGACCCAGTCCGGATCGGGGGTGGCCTCGTAGGGCACGAAGTCCCACATGCGGGCGCGGCGGACCGCTGCGACGACGGGCTCGGTGGCAGCGAGCTCACGCTCCAGCTGCCGCACCCGCTCGCTGAGGTACCGAACGCGCCCCCGCAGTTCGGTGATCTCGTGGTCGCGGCGCTCCGGGACGGTCATCCTTGTCCTCCTCGTCAGAAGACGATGGTGAGGTTCTCGTGGCCGTGCTCGGAGTCGAGCAGGTTCACCTGCTTGGTGCGGATCTTCCAGCCGTCGTCGTCACGTGTGAGCGCGTGTCCGTACCAGCCGGAATAGAGCTTGGTTGTGCCCGCGCGGAACTCGGTGAGCAGGAAGCTTGACCTGACCCGGCGCCTGCCGTTGTCCGGTTCGTCGAGCACCTCGACGTTGCCGACGATCCGGCGCGTGCGTGACTGCGGGATCTGGCAGAACGCCAATCCGGTACGCAGCCAGTAGACACGGTCGGTGAGGCGTCTGCGGTCGTCGAACGCGTGGGACACCTCGGCGCGTGGGTCACCGCCCCCGGGAGTGACCGGTACCCAGTACAGGCATTCCCGTGAGTACATGTCCAACCACTCGTTGAACCGCGCCTCGTCGAGCAACCGGGCCTCGCGATGCAGCAACGCCTCGGCGTCTGCCTTGACCTCCAGCGCGCACGGCGGCCAGTCATCGTACCACTCGCCGGACAGCTCAACGAGATCGGCGTAGAACGAGGGATCGACGTAGTACGACCACCGCGAGGTGTCGGAGTAGTCCGGGACGGCCTCACGTGTCATCCTCAGCTCCTGCCCTGCTCATCAGCCGTACCCACTCCTCGAAATAGCCGCGCATGTGCAGCTCGTCGGTCACCGGCCCGGTGACGACACCGTCCTCGCTGACCTTCTGGCGCCCCTCGACGCCGTAGCCGCGGTTCATCAGCACCCACTCGACCTCGGGGACCGCGAGGCCACGCTGACACTCCTCGAAGTTGGCCTGATCGTCTGGCTCACCGAACGCCGGGAAGTCTTCTTGCGTGCGCATGCGCATCGCGTTGACCTCGTCGGGGACGCCTCCGACCGTTGTCGCGTACCACGTCAGTTGCGTGCGGTCCACGGCGAACGGCTCGATCACCTGGATCTGGTTACCGATGAGGAGGAGATTGGGGAAGATGTTCAAGTTGATCTGCGCACCGACACACAGGTCGAGGTAGGTATCGGCCTGGTCACCGTACCGCTCGCGGATGCGTTCCTCGAATCCTTCCCGTCCTGGCTGCGGCCGCTGATTCGCCCAGAACGAGCCCGCGCCGTCGTAGCTGGGCCGCTGGTCGATGAAGTTGTGTCCATTGCCCAGGTATTGCACGTACATCGGTCCTTGGTCAGGGGACTGGCCGAAGTAGGTCATGTCGCGTGACTCGCCCAACCGCTGGGCCATTTGAAGCAGTGAACGGTGGGAGAACGCCGGATGGTAGCCGTCGGCCGCGTTGTCGTAGGCGAGTTTCCAATTGCCCCGGTACACCATGCGGTGTGCGCCGCTTTCAACCCGCACATCGCCACCGGGCGCACGGTCGATCCAGTAGTCAAGCAACCGGCGCACCTCGCCGAGGTGGTCGGTCAACGGCGGTGCGGACTCGTTGAGCGTTCCGAAGACGAAACCTCGGTACGTCTCGATCCGCGGCACCTGCGCAAGGCTCCAATCCTTGCGCCGGAAATCGGTTCCGTAGGCATCAGGCCACGGCACGCCGATCAGTTCGCCGGTGTTCTGGTACGTCCAGCCGTGGTATGGGCACTGGAAGCTCTTCGCGGTTCCGGATTCCTCACGGCACACCGTCGCGGCCCGGTGACGGCACCGATTTAACAGTGCATGCAGCTCGCCATGCTTGTCGCGGGTGAGGATGAGGGGTCGCAAACCCAGGTAGGCGGTCCGGAACGAGTTCGCTGTCGGCAGCTGTGTCTCATGGGCCAGATACACCCAGGTGTAGCCGAAGATGTGGCGCATCTCGGCCTCGAAGAGCGACTGGTCAACGTACACCAGCCGATGCACTCGATCGGGGCGGACGAGCTCACGAATTCGCTCTGGCGTCCAGCGTCCTGCGTCCGGTCCGCTCACGGTTGACTGTTGTACGGTCACCGGGCGATCCCTCCCTGGTGAACGTGATCAACACCTTGTAGCGTCTCCTTGTGACCGGAATGCGTACACTTCGAACGCTATCCGGTAGTACAGTCTATACTGTGATCCTGGTCACGTCACGCTGTCAAGGCGTGGACGCGTTCGAATACGCACCCGGACGTGTGACTTCGGGAGGGAGGTAGCGCGCGGTGTACGGGTATCGCTCGCTGACCGTGGCGGCGCGACGGCTGCCCGAACTCGTACGCTAGGTGCGAAATTGTTTTCAGTCCCGTCGTGCGACCAAGGGGAGACACTCGATGGCGAAGCCGGAGAATCGTGGCGACTACGTGCAGTCCATTGAGCGGGGCCTCTCGGTCATCCTGGCCTTCGCCGACCACCACCCGCAGCTGAGCGTTTCTGCGCTGGCCGAAGCGACCGGGCTGAGCAAGCCGACCGTGCGGCGCATCGCCCTGACCTTGGAAGAACTCGGCTACCTGCGGCGGGACGGCAGGCTCTACTCGCTGACCCCGCACGTGCTCGCACTCGGCAACGCGTACCTGTCGTCGATGAACCTCACCGAGGTC
>WHST01000211.1 GCA_009379955.1 Streptosporangiales bacterium
CGGCGGGAGACCCGTCGACGGTTGCCGTACTCGACATCGGTGAAACTGGCCTGATCGCTGCGCACACCTCATCATTCCGCGATCCCCAGCACCCAGCCAGACGGCACCCCGGACGAACCAGAAAATCAGCGCATCCCTAGGTGCGCCGCGGCGACCGTCTCGTCCTTCGATGCGAGCAATTGTCCCGCCGCCATTCCTCGGAATCGACGAGGACCGTTGTCGCCGCCGGACCTACCGTGGACGGATGGCGACCGACCGCAAGATCACCATCGAACTGTTCGAGGAGTACTACGCGTACTGCTCCAACTGGGGCCGCTGGGGTACCGAGGACCAGCGGGGGACGCTGAACCACATCACGCCGGAGAAGATCACGGCTGCGGCCGCGCTCGTCCGCAGCGGCAAGGCGATCTCCCTGCAGCTGCCGCTCGACGGCGACGGCCCGCAGACCGGCGCGTTCGGCCGGGTCAACGCCGTACACCAGATGGTCGCGACGGGGTCGGACCACCTCGCGGGCACGCAGACGTACAGCGGTGACCCGCTCGGCTTCGGCTTCGCCGACGACAGCATGTTCCTGTTCCTCCAGGGCGGCACGCAGTGGGACGCGCTCGGTCACATCTTCAGGAACGGCACGATGTTCAACGGCTTCAGCGCCGCGGACGTCAGCTCGCAGGGCGCGGTGCACGGCGGCGTCGAACACATGCCGACCGTCGTGTCGCGAGGCGTGCTCCTCGACATGCCACGCGTCCTCGGCGTCGACGCGTTGCGCCCCGGCCATGCGCTGTACCCGGAGGACCTCGACGCCGCGTGCGAGGCCCACGGTGTGAGCGTCGAACCCGGCGACGTCGTGCTGATCCGCACCGGCGACATGGCCGCCCGCAGGGGCGAGCCGGGCTGGGCCGGGTACTCCGCCGGCGACGCGCCCGGCCTGTCGCTGCTGACGGCGCCGTGGTTCCACGACCGCAAGGTCGCGGCGCTCGCCACCGACACCTGGGGCGCGGAGGTGCGGCCCAACGAGATCCCCGAGACCTTCCAGCCGCTGCACCTCATCCTGCTGGTGAGCATGGGCCTGCTCGTCGGCGAGATCTGGCAGCTCGACGACCTCGCCACCGACTGCGCGGCGGACGGCGTCTACGAGTTCCTGTTCGTCGGCCCGCCGCTGCTGATCCCCGGCGCCGTCGGATCGCCGCTGAACCCGCAGGCCATCAAGTAGGCGCGGCGGCGGGTCTCAGTCGAACTCGCCGGCGTGGACGCCCTTGACGAACGCGTCCCACTCGCCGGGCGTGAACGTGAGGACGTCGCCGTCGGGGTTGCGGCTGTCGCGCATGCCGTACATGCCGTCCTTGTGAGCCACCTCCACGGGGCTCTCCCTGCCGTCCGCGCCCCTGGTCCTGCGCCAGACCGCGTCGGAGAAGTCGACGGATGGCTTGTCGGCTGTCACGAGAACCCCCTTCGGCCGTCCGCGCACCGTCGCGGTGCCGGACGGCGACCAGGGTAGACCCGAATCCCACAAGATTCCTTGTGGGGTTCGAACCCCTTCCGGTCGACCCCGGCCGGGTCCACGGTGAAAGCACCACACACACCGGAGGACCCGCATGACGACGAGGGAGCCGACGTCACCACAGGACGACGCCGACGAGACCGACGAGACCGAGGCCGGGGCACCGGAGGAGCCGCCGCCGGACGCCAGGTGCGCGCCGCACGGCAACCGGCATCCGTGCCCGCGCTGCCTCGCCGACGAGTACGGCGTGCAGGTCTGGAACTCCATCTGAGCGTCCCGACCACGCGGGACCACACAGACGCTCGGCAGGGACATCAGTCAACGGGGCTGTGACCCAGGCTGTCGAGCAGGGTGTGGCGGTCGGCCCAGTACGGAAGGCCCCGACCGGCCGTCACACCCGCCACCCCTCAGCGCCGCCACGCGCCAGCTCCTGCGCTCAGCCGCTGCGACAGGTCGACCAGCCGCCGTCGGCCGCCATGACCTGGCCGGTGACGCGGTCGGCGTCGGGTCCGGCGAGCCACGCCACCAGCGCCGCCGCGTCGGTCGGCTCGGTCCAGCGGCCACCGGGCATGCGGGCCGCGACCCACGCGCGGGTCTCCGCGTCGGCCCAGCCGGTGTCGCACGGCCCGGGATCGACGCAGTTCACCGTGATCCCCTTCGACCCGAGCGCGCCGGCGAGCGTCGCGGTCATCTGGTGCACGGTGCCCTTGGTCACGGCGTACGGGATCTCGTCCGGCATCGCGCCGTGGTACTGCCCGGACGTGAACGTCACCAGGCGACCGCGGCGGCTCGCGTCGTGGCGCGCCGCGTACGCCTGCGCGAGCAGCACGATGCTGCGCGCGTTGACCGCGAAGCACAGGTCGAGCTCGGCGGCGGTGGTGTCGGCGAGCGCGTACGTGCTGCTGCGCGCGTGCACGGCGCAGAGCGCGTCGAGCCGCCCGTACGCCTCGTACGTCGCGTCGACGGCCCGGCGCGGCTCCTCGGGGTCGGCGAGGTCGCCCTGCCGCACCGTGACGTCGGCGCCCGCCTCCCGGCAGGCCGCCGCGACGGCGCCGGGCCCCTCCGGCTCCGCACCCCACGGCATCTCGTCGTCGAACGGCGCCCACGAGTGCAGCGCGAGGTCGAAGCCGTCCCGCGCGAGACGCTCGGCGACCGCCGCGGCGATCCCCCGCCGCCGACTGGCTCCGGTGACGAGCGCGACCCGGCGTTCACCCACGAGACTCCTCCTCCTGCGACACGACCCCGCACCCTGTGCCAAGGGTGCCAGGATGGCCGGCGTGACCACGCCCGGCTGGCCCGCCGCGGAGCAGATCCGCACGCACCGCCTGACCCTCGAACCGCTTGCCGTCGCGCACGCCGACGCGATGGTGTCCGTGCTCGCGGCGCCGGACATGTACGCGTTCAGCGGCGGCACGCCACCGACCCGCGACGACCTGGTGCGCCGCTACCAGGGGCAGACCACCGGCCGGTCACCCGACGGCACGCAGGGCTGGCTGAACTGGGTGCTGCGGCTCCGCGCGACCGGCGCGCTCGCCGGCACGGTGCAGGCGACCGTCGAGCGCCGCGACACCGAGGTCGTCGCGGCGATCGCGTGGGTGGTGGCACAGCGCGAGCAGGGGCGCGGGTACGCGGGCGAGGCCGCGACGGCGATGGCGTCGTGGTTGCGCGCTCACGGCGTCACGACGCTGACGGCGTCCATCCACCCGGACCACCTCGCGTCCCACGCGGTGGCCCGACGCGTCGGCCTGACGCCCACCGGTGAGGTCGACGACGACGGCGAGGAGCTGTGGCGCGGCAGGTGACGCCACGCGGGGTCACTGCTCGGCGGGCACCTCGGCCGGCCGGGACACCAGGAGGCGCGACACCCGCCGACCCTGGACGGCCGTGACGGTCAGCCGGGCACCGTCGACCTCGACCTCCTCACCGACCCGGGGCAGGTGACCGAGCCGCGACACGACGAACCCGGCGATCGTCTCGTACGGGCCCTCGGGGACACGCAGGCCCGAGGCGTCGGCGAAGTCATCGAGGTTGACCAGCCCGTCGACCTCCATGGTGCCGCCGCTCCACTGGGTCGCCGCGTCCTCCTCGACGTCGTACTCGTCACGGATGTCGCCGACGAGCACCTCCATCAGGTCCTCCAGCGTGACGATCCCGCCGGTGCCGCCGTACTCGTCGACCACCACCGCGATGTGTGCGTTCTCCCTGCGCATCCGCGACAGCGTCGGCAGCACCTTGGCGCTCCACGGCAGCAGCACGATCTCGCGGGCCACCTCGCCGACCGTCTGCTCGCTGCCCTCGGCGTCGCGGACGAACAGGTCGCGCACGTGGACGAACCCCACGACGTCGTCCGCCGAGCCCCGGATCACCGGATAGCGCGACCGCGGCCGCATCCGGCAGAACGACACCGCGGCACCGACCGCGGCACCGGCGTCCAGGAAGTCGACCTCGGTGCGGGGCACCATGACCTCCCGCACCTGCCGGTCGACGGCGCGGAACACCTCGGTCACGATGGACCGTTCCTCGTCCGTCAGCCGCTGGTTCGCGGAGACCAGCTCACGCAGCTCCTGGTCCGACATCTCCTCCCGCTGCGCCTTCGGGTCGCCGCCGACCAGCCGGACGACCACGTCGGTCGACTTCGACAGGAACCAGATCACCGGCCTGAGCACCCGCGCGATGCGGTCGACGAGCGGGGCCAACGCGAGCGCGAAGCCCTCGGCCCGCTGCAACGCGAGGCGCTTGGCCGCGAGCTCCCCCAACACGATCGACACGTACGAGACCGCGATCGTGACGAGCACGAGAGCAATCGCGTCAGCGACCCCCGCACCGAGGCCGAGCCCCTCGAACGCCGGCGCGAGCCGCGCCGCGATCGTGGCACCACCGAACGCCGCGGACAGGAACCCCATCACCGTGACACCGATCTGCACAGCCGACAGGAACCTGTTCGGATCGGCCGCGAGCCGCGCCACCCTGGCCCCCCGCCCGCCACGACTGGCAAGCTGCGCGAGCTGCGTGTCACGAAGCGAGACCAACGCGATCTCGGCCGCCGCGAAGACCCCGCCGACAAGCACGAACAACACGATGAGCCCGACGTCGGTCAACACATCAGCCACGATCCGAGTCTAGGGTGACGCCCTCAGCCGTCAGGTGTCGCCGTAGTCATGGGGTCGTTGGGTGTAGTGCCGCCCGACCGGTGAGGTCCAGGTGACGGTGCCGTCGGGGTGGGCCTTCAGGGACCAGCCGGTGTTCTCGTCTTTGAGCCGGTGGTGAGTCGGCGGCGGGAGTTGCACCCGCCGCCGCTCGTAGAACCGTGCGTGACACTCTCGCGTCACACGGCTCCCGTCGTCGAGCCGC
>WHST01000212.1 GCA_009379955.1 Streptosporangiales bacterium
AGCCCGCCGAGCATCTCCGCAGCGAACGCCACCAGCCGCGGCCTGACCTGGTCCATCTCCTCCGGGGTCACGGATCAGAACACGACCACATCACGAGCCGGATCAGCGGTAGCGACACACGTAACAAAGTACTACTAGGATCGCGTTGCGAGGCACGGAACAGTACGGTGGGTCCGAGCAACCGGCACCTCGACGAGTACGGGCGGATGGCGACACCACAGCAGATCGGGCGCTACCTCGTTCGCGAACGCATCGGATCCGGCGGGTTCGCGACCGTGTGGCGCGCCTTCGACCCGGAGCTCGAGGGTGACGTCGCCGTCAAGATCCTGGCGGAGAACTGGATCGAGCGCAGCGACATCCGCAGCCGCTTCGTCGAGGAGGCGCGCATGCTGCGGCGCGCCGACTCCGACCGTGTCGTCCGGGTGTACGACATCGGCACGCTCGACGACGACCGGCCGTACTTCGTGATGAGCCACGCCGACGGCGGCACGCTCGCCGACCGGCTCGCCGGCGGCCCGCTGCCGGTCGACGCGGCGCTGGGCTACATCGCCGACGCCGCACGGGGAATCGCGGTGCTCCACGACCTCGGCGTGCTCCACCGCGACATCAAGCCGTCCAACATCCTGTTCCACAGCACCGCTGCCGGCGAGCGCATGATGATCGCCGACCTCGGGCTGGCCAAGGCGATCGCGCATGCCTCGGGCTTCACCGTCGCCGCGGGCACGCCCGGCTACATGGCGCCCGAACAGGCACGCATGGGCGGCGGCCTCGACAAGCGCGTCGACGTCTACGCGCTCGGCGCGCTCGCCTACCAGATGCTGACCGGCGCCCGACCGAACTCCGCGACCGGCGAACGGATCGCGCCGCCCGCCGAGCTCCGCCGCGACGTGCCACACGACGTCGGCGCCCTCGTCATGCGCGCGCTCGAGTCGGACAGGGAACGCCGGTGGCCGGACGCGAGCAGCCTCGCCGGCGCCGCCGAGGGGATCCGCGCGCGGCTCCGCGCTGCCGAGGCGCCCACGCCCGACGCGGCCGCGCCGGCGCCACCCGCGTCCGTCCCGCCGGTGCACCGCCCGCACGACGTCCCCGCCGCGGTGTCCGGGGAGACGCCCACGCCGCAGAGGCCGCGCCTGTCCGCCGGGCCGCCGGGCCCGCCGTCGTTCCACCAGACCGCGCCGCCGCAGGAGCACCCGTCGTTCCCTGGTCAGCGATGGACGCCCGGCGCAGAGCCGCCGACGCGGTACCCGACGGCTGCCGGGGCGAAGGAGCCACGCACACCCGAGCAGCGCGCCACCCGCCGGCGCAGGCTGACCGTCGTCGGCTGCGCGTGCCTCGCCCTGCTGCTCCTCGGCATCGGGTCGCTCGTCTGGATCCAGGTACGTCCGGAACGGGTCAGGACGACCAACGCGGAGATCGTCGTCGACGTGCCGCAGAGCTGGGTGCGTCCCACCATCGACCCCGGCGAGTCCACCGAGGACCTGAGCCGGTTCGGCGAGCCGCGGCAGCAGGGCCTCGTGCTCACCACCCAGACCGACTCGGCCGCGCTCGACTCCGACAACGGCATCACCGTGCTCGCCGGGAAGGCGTTCGCCGACCTGGACAAGAGCGCACTCGACCCGCCGAACTCCGTCTCCCGCGACTCGTGGGACCCCACGAGGTGCGACGCCAAGCACGCCGACACGTCGGTGTCACCTGCCGGGTTCTCGCGCGGCACCCTGCGTACCTGGCAGGGCGCGGACTGCTCCCACTGGTACGGGCAGGCGATCCTCTCGGGCGACGGGTTCGGCGTGCAGGTCTTCATGGTGTCCGAAGCCGACCAGGACGAGTTCGCCGACGTGCTCGACACCCTCGAGGTGAAGGGAACCGCGTTGCCATGACGTGGGAACACCTCGTCGAGGAAGCCACCAAGAAGGCGGGCCTCGTCTGGCTCGACCTGCCGGGCACCGGGCCGCGTCCCGCGTGGCACGTCTGGCACGACGACGCCGCGTACGTCGTCACCGGTGGGCTGGAGCAGCCGTTGCCCGGCCTGCTCGGGCTGGCGCAGGTCGTGGTGACCGTCCCCAGCAAGGACAACAGGAGCCGCATCGTGTCGTGGCGCGCCGACTGCGTACGGCTCGCTCCGGGCTCCGACGACTGGAACGCCGCCGTACCCGTCCTCGTCGCCGGACGCCTCAACCTGCCCGACGGCCAGGCCGCACCGGACCGGTGGGCGCGCGAGTCCGCGGTCGTCCGGCTCGTCCCCACCGGCGAGGTGCTCGACTGGCCCGGCCGGGCGCCCCTGGGCTCCGGCGCCGCGCCGCCGCCGCTCACGCCGGCGACCACCGTCGGCCGCCTCCCCGGCATGCTCGGCCGACGCCGTCGCCGGCGTCGCCCCTCCTCCCCGTGAACGGCGAGGTGCGCAGGTAGCCTCGTCTCCATGAGCGGTCCGCCGACACGTGTCTTCCTGGCCCGGCTGGCCGGGGTACCCGTGTTCGACCCGACCGGGGACCAGGTCGGCAAGATCCGCGACACCGTCGTGGCGTTCCGCAGCAGCAGCCGGCCGCCGCGGGTGCTCGGCCTGGTCGTCGAGATGCAGCCGCGCCGACTCATCTTCCTCCCGCTGACCCGGGTGACGAACATCGAGAGCGACGCCGTGATCTTCACGGGCAGCCTGAGCATGCGCAGGTTCCAGCAACGCTCCACCGAGACGCTCGTCCTCGGCGAGCTGCTCGACCGCAAGGTGACCCACCGCGACTCCGACGCCACCGTCACCGTCCTCGACGTCGCGATGGAGCGCACCCGCACCCGCGACTGGGCGATCGCGAAGATCGCCGTCCGCCGGCCGGGCAAGCGACTGCGCCGCGGCGAGACGAGCGTCGTCGACTGGGACGCCGTCACCGGGTTCGGCGCCCACGAGAGCGACCAGGGAGCCGAGAGCCTGCTCGCCACGTTCGACGAGCTGCGTCCGGCCGACCTCGCCCACGTGATGCACGAGCTGTCGCCGAAGCGACGCGCGGAGGTCGCGACCGCGCTCGGCGACGAACGACTGGCCGACGTCATGGAGGAGCTGTCGAGCGAGGACCAGGTCGAGGTCGTCGGCAAGCTCGACGCCGAGCGCGCCGCCGACGTGCTCGAGGCGATGGACCCCGACGACGCCGCCGACCTGCTGCACGTGCTGCCGCTCGACCGGCGCGAGCAGCTGCTGCGACTGATGGAGCCCGAGGAGGCCGCGCCGGTCCGCCGGCTGCTGCGTTACGCCGACGACTCCGCGGGCGGCATGATGACGACCGAGCCCGTGATCCTCGCCCCCGACGCCACGGTGGCCGAGGCTCTGGCCCGCATCCGCAACCCCGACCTGTCGCTCCCGCTCGGCTCCCAGGTGTACGTCTGCCGGCCGCCGACCGACACCCCGAGCGGCAAGTACCTCGGGCTCGTGTACTTCCAGCGGCTGCTGCGCGAGCCGCCCGCCTCGCTCGTCTCCGGGGTCATGGACAGCGATCTCATGCCGCTGCGACCCGAGACCCAGCTGCACGACGTCGCGAGCCATTTCGCCATGTACAACCTCACCGCGGTGCCCGTCGTCGACGAGAACGACCACATGCTCGGCGCCGTCACGGTCGACGACGTGCTCGACCACATGCTGCCCGAGGACTGGCGCGACCGCGTCCCGATGGAACAGGAGCAGGTCCGTGGCGGTTGACCGGCGCACGCGGCGCATCAGCCGCATCGACCAGCCGCGCGCCTACCGCCGCGAGCTGCCCCGACTCGCCGTCGACCCCGAGCACCTCGGCAACCTCGCCGACGGGGTCGCGCGGTTCCTCGGCTCCTGGCGGTTCATCGGCTACATGACCCTGGTGATCATCGCCTGGATCGCCTGGAACGCCCTGGCCCCCGCGGGACTGCGCTTCGACTCGTTCCCGTTCATCTTCCTGACGCTCGCCCTGTCCCTGCAGGCCTCGTACGCCGCGCCGCTCATCCTGCTCTCGCAGAACAGGCAGACCGACCGCGACCGGGTGCAGTACGAGCAAGATCGGGTCACCACCGAGCGCAACCTCGCCGACACCGAGTTCCTCACCCGCGAGATCGCGGCGCTGCGCATCGCGATTGGCGAGGTGGCGACCCGCGACTTCGTCCGCGCCGAGCTGCGCAGCCTGCTCGAGGAGCTCGACGACGATCGCGACCGCAGGCGCGAGCGCGACGACTGACTCGACCTGTCAGTCATCCATCGCCGCTGGTGCGGCGACCCCGGGCGGGTGACAAGGGTGGACTCGGTCGTGGTGCCGGTCGCCTCGCGGCCACAACACGTGAACGGCACCCTCACCGTGCCGGGGCATGGTGAGGGTGCCGTTCACAGGTGCGCTGCGAGGGTCATCGGCGGAGCTTCACCTCACCGACATGGACTTCACCTCGTCCCGGCACGAGGTGAAGTCCACGTTGATCACGTGCACGTG
>WHST01000213.1 GCA_009379955.1 Streptosporangiales bacterium
ATGGAGGTAACGACCGACGCCGTCCAACTGCTCGGCGGCTACGGCTACGTCAAGGACTACCCCGTCGAGCGCATGATGCGCGACGCCAAGATCACCCAGATATACGAGGGCACCAACCAGATCCAGCGCATGGTCATCGCCAGACAGCTGCTCAAGTGAGTGTTCTCTCGCTGGTCACGGCGTCGTCGAGCGGTTCTTCGGCACCCTGAAGTACGAACACCTCTACCGCGCCAGGTCACGTGTGCGCTCAGCCTGCCTCGGTGTTCGGCCCGGCCAGGAGCTTTTCGAGGGCCTGACGATGAGCATCGTACGCGGCCCGACCTGACTTCGTGATGCGGAAGGTCGTGACGCTGGCCCGACCGCGACCCCGCTTTGTCACGGACACGTACCCGGCCTCGACGAGGATGCTCATCTGCTTGGACAGATCAGAGTCACTGATCTGTAGGTGGTCGCGGAGGAACTTGAAGTCTGCGTCCTGTGCGTGCGCCAAGACCGCCATCGTGGCCAGCCGCTTGGGCTGGTGGATCGTGGAGTTGAGGCCGCCTTGCCTCACCTCAACCGCTCCCGGGCCTGCGCCGCCGCGCGATCGTAGGCGCGGCCGAACCACAGCATGCCACCAGAGGCGAGCACGAAAGCGGACGGCACAGCCAGCCATAGCGGCGCCAGGTCAGCAAACACGAACACGACCACCGCGACGACAACCGCTCCGAGGACGAACCCCCACAGAACCCGGTTGACCTCACGCGGCGCCTTGCCGGATGGCATTGTTCCCCTGCGTCGGCGCTGCCACAACACGTAGCCGCAGGCACCTGCCGCGACCAGCGCCAGTGGCAACGTTGCGGCCCAGTCAGGCATGTCGGATTGCTCGCGCAAGTTGACGCCGAGGACGATCAGGGACGCAAGTGCCCCGAACCCCGGCACCGTCCACCACGGGTCCTTCGGATAGTCCACGTACGGGGCGGCCGCGGCTCGCTCGGCTGCCCTCAGCTGCTCACGGATCTCGTCCTTACTTTCCATGCTGGAAAGCCTAGCCACTTAGTTTCCAATGTGTCAAGTTTGCCGGATTGGAATGTATCCGCACATGCGCGGGTGCACAGAATCCGGGGCCTGGGCCCGCGTCGACGAGCTCGCCGCCTACCTGACCGCACACGGCATCGCGTTCACCGACGACGACGGCCAAGACAGCCGAGGGGTCGACCTCCTCGGCGAGCTGTACCACGTGTACAGCAACTCGTCGGAGTCGATGGCCCGGCACTACGCCTGGTCCTTCTACCGCGGCTCGGTCGAACCGGACCGGGTAGACGCCGGACGGTAGCCGCCCGATCGCGTCTCTCAGAAGCAGCACCCTCCCAAGATCAGCGGCGGACACTCGATCGCAGGTGCCCGCCCCATAGCAAGTCACGCACTCAACCAGAAGGGCACCTCATGTCCCAGCAGCACTACGCACCGCCGCCGTTCCACGTCGAACGGGAGCCCGAGGCGCCCCACTTCACCGCGTCGTCGATGTGCCCGCGGGTGTCGGGCGGCGGCCAGGTCAGGCCGGCGTCAGGCAGTGGCATGCGCACAGCGTGGCGGCGCGGGTGGCAGCCGATGTCCGTCCGCAGCTTCCGCGGTCGGTGGGGAGCTACGCAGATTTGTCAAGCAGTGTGCCCGAATGTGACACACATCAGCTCACGTGTTGACGGCGCGACCTGGCACGTCGGATCATCACGGAACGCGCACGACTGCGCACGCGGGCAAGGAGATCATCATGGCGCTTCGCTTCCTGTGCATCGACCCCACCACGGCCAACGACAACTGCCCGGCCCTCTTCGTCGACGACGAGACCGGCGACTTGATCGTGCAGGGCTGGACAGACACCGACCCGCTGACCCTCGCGGAGGCAGCGAAGGTCAGCTCGCTCGCGGAGAACGAGACCATCGTCCGGCTCCCTGCCCGGATGCGTGACGTGATTCTGGAGGCGTTGCGTGCCGACGGTGCCACCGTTCGGTGACCTGATCGCGGGCACCACTCGGTCGGCGGTGCACCTGGAGATGCGGGATACGTACACGCCCGACGACCCGGTGTTTCGGCGGTGGCTCGCCGGAGAGACCCTCGACTTCACGCGCGACATCGGACCCGAGTTTGCCGCGGTGGTGCGGGACGCGGTCGCACGCGGCGTGCGGATACGGCGAGCACGGGTGGTCAGCGAGCCCTTGACGGACTATCTCCGGTTCGAGCACGCGGTTACCAGCGCACACAACGTCGCCGCCGGTGAGGAGGTGCGATGGCTGCCACGGCGGCAGGCGTCGGATCTCGCGCTGCCGGGCAACGACTGCTGGGTGTTCGACGACCGGCTCGTGCGGTTCGGGCACTTCGCCGGGGACGGGACGTTCTTGGAGAACGAGCTAGCCGACGACCCTTCCGTCGTGAAGCTCTGCGCGTCGGCATTTGAGGCCGTCTGGGAACGGGCGACCCCGCACGAGGACTATCGCCCGACCTGACTAACCACACCGCCGCGCGGGACACTGGACGCGTGTCGTCCCCGTCATCGTCGGCTCAGGCCACCCTGCGAGGTCTTGGTGGTCAGCTCCGCGAGCTGCGGCAAGAAGCCGGGCTGACCGCGATCGCCCTGGCCGTGGAGGCTGGCTGGGACCGCACGAAGGTCTCGCAGATCGAGCACGCCCGTCGGCCCCCGTCGGTCACCGATGTGCGCACCTGGTGCAGCATCTGCGGCGCCGAGGATCAGGCCGACGACCTTGTCACCACCCTTCGCCGGGTCGAGGACGCCTACGTCCAGTGGAAACGTCTGCAGCGAACCGGCCTGCGTCACCTACAAGGCACGTCGGTTCCGCTGTACGAGCAGACCCGACTGATGCGGGTGTACTCAGCGAGCGTCGTCCCCGGCCTTCTCCAGACGCCTGAGTACGCGCGGGCGCTGATGTCAGAGATCACCGAGCATGCACGCATCCCGAATGACGTCGACGACGCAGTCGAGGCGCGGATGGCACGGCGTCGGGTCCTCCGTGAGGGTGACCACAGATTCGCGTTCGTGCTCGAAGAGGCCGTCCTCACCTACGGCCTGGGCGGCCGTGACGTCATGGCCGAGCAACTGGAACATCTCCTTACCGACATGGCCCTGCCGTCGGTCTCTCTCGGGGTGATTCCCGTCTCTCCGGACCGTCGACGGTGGCCGCTGGAGACGTTCCAGTTGTTCGACACAGTGCAGGCGAGGGTCGAGCTTCTAGCGGCACAGGTAACCGTCACCGCTCCAACCGAGGTAGCGCAGTACGTCGACGCGTTCGAGCAGCTCGCCTCGATGGCAGTCTACGGACGCGCGGCCCGTGAACTGATCCAGCGGGCGACCGAGACCGTCACCTGAAGTCGACTGTCACATCTGGTCACACTCGTAGATCGTCTCCGCTCCCCCCGCATAGCTTCCTGAGCATGCGAGATCTCATCTGGGAGTGGACTGGGGGCACGGCGATGAGCGACAACCAGGCGGCACCCGCCGAGACGCAGGACGACGACACCGACGAGCGGTGCGAGCCGCACGGCAACCGGCTGCCCTGCCCGATGTGCCTCGCCGAGAAGTACCGCGTCCCCGTCTGGAACAACATCTGAGCTGGTGAGCCGGCCGCGGCGCGCCCCGATCGGTCCGGCCGGTCTCACCGTAGATGGCGTGGCGGTCGGCACCGGTTGTCCCCCAGGACGCCCGCCGGCCGCCACGTCCCGGCCCCGGCAGGAACAGGAATGGACCCCTCGGACCTGCCGGGGCCTTAACTCCTCGCCATCTCGAACATACGTGGCGCTCCTCACCTTTGTGTGGGTAGAGCGATCTGGAGTCCGCCGAGGCAGAAGTAGATCATCGCGGTCGAGGTCGCGTTCGCCATTCCCGCGCCTGCCAACCTCTGTCCCGATGGAGCCAGCTCTCCACGCGCGCATCTCACACCTCAAAGAGACGGTCCATTCCTGCTGGCGGCGTCCGACGAGGTGAAGCAGCGGTACCTGCCGCCGGTCGCCGACGGCAGCGCGATGTTCTCGTACTGCCTGTCCGAGTCGGATGCCGGCAGTGACGCGGCCAACATGCGCACCAAGGCGGTGCGGGACGGCGACGCGTGGGTGCTCGACGGCACCAAGCGCTGG
>WHST01000214.1 GCA_009379955.1 Streptosporangiales bacterium
CCGACCACCCGGATCGGATCTATCGGATCGACATCGAACAAACCGTGACCATCAGCATCTCCAGGCACAACTCATGATCTCGCGAAACCCGCCACGATCAGCGGAACCCAACTGGCGTGTTACTGACCCACGCTCCTAGGGGAACAGGTGCGGGTCGGGCTCGCGGGAGACGTCGGCGCCGAGGGCGACGAGCTGGTCGACGAACCGCGGGTAGCCGCGGTCGATGTGGAACGCGCCGCCGACCGTGGTGACGCCCTCGGCGACGAGCCCGGCGAGCACGAGCCCCGCGCCCGCCCTGATGTCGGTGGCCTGGACGGGTGCGCCGGACAGCCGCTCGCGCCCGCGTACGGCCGCGTGGTGACCGTCGACGTGGATCTCCGCGCCCAGCCGGATCATCTCGTTGACGAACATGAACCGGGCCTCGAAGACGTTCTCGGTGATCATCGCGGAGCCGGACGCCACCGCGTTGAGCGCGATCACCAGCGGCTGCAGGTCGGTGGGGAATCCCGGGTACGGAAGCGTGACCACGTCGATCGCGCGGGGGCGTTCGGCGCCGACGACCCGTAGCGTGTCGTCGTCGACGGTGATCGTGGCACCCGCGTCGGTCAGCTTCTCGAGCGGCATCTCCATATGGCACCCGCGTGCGCCGCGGATGAGGACGTCCCCGCCGGTCATCGCGCCGCCGAACGCGAACGTGCTCGCGACGATGCGGTCGGGCGTGGTCACGTGGCGCGTCGCGCTGAGGCCGGGCACTCCCTCGACCTCGATCATCGAGGTGCCCGCTCCCCCGATCTTGGCGCCCATCTGCTGCAGCATGTCGATGATGTCGACGATCTCCGGCTCGCGCGCCGCGTTGTCGATGACCGTACGGCCGTCGGCCAGCACCGAGGCCATCAGGATCGTCTCCGTGGCGCCGACGCTGGGGAAGTCGAGCACGACCGTGGCGCCGGTCAGCCCGTGCGGCGCCTTCGCGATCAGGTAGCCGTGCTCGCTCTCGATGGTCGCGCCGAGCCGTTCGAGTCCGGCGATGTGCAGGTCGAGCCCGCGCGAGCCGATCGCGTCGCCACCCGGCAGCGCGACGCGGGCCTCACCGGTACGCGCGACGAGCGGTCCGAGCACGCAGATCGACGCGCGCAACCGGCGGACGAGCTCGTACTCGGCCGCGTTGCCCGGCCGGGCCGGCACCGTGATCCGCACCGAGCCGTTCGTGCGCTCGGTCTCACAGCCGAGCTGCTCGAGAAGTTCGGACATGAACTGCACGTCGAGGATGTCGGGCACCGATTCCAGGTGCGTCGTGCCCTCGGCGAGGAGGGTCGCCGCCATCAGCTTGAGCACGCTGTTCTTCGCGCCCACGACCTGGACCTCACCCGCCAGCCGGGCGCTGCCTTCGACTCGAAACCGTTCCACCCGCGGCATGCTACGCGTCCCGATCTCGTCGGGGACGGCTAGCCTGCTGTCATGACAGGCAAGAAGTCGAGGCTCGTGCTCTCGCAGATCTACACCCGCACCGGCGACGACGGCACCACCGCCCTCGGTGACATGTCGCGTACGCGCAAGACCGACCCACGGGTCGAGGCGTACGGCGAGGTCGACGAGGCGAACAGCGCGATCGGTGTCGCGCTCGCCCTCGGCGAGCTCCCCCAGCCGGTGACCGACCTGCTGCTCAGGGTGCAGAACGAGCTGTTCGACGTCGGCGCGGACATCTGCGCACCCGTGGTCGCCGATCCCGAGTTCCCGCCTCTCCGGATCGACCAGAGCTACGTCGACCGCCTCGAGCAGGAGTGCGACGAGTTCAACGCGGATCTCCCCTCGCTGCGCAGCTTCGTGCTGCCCGGCGGCACCAGTGGCGCGGCGCTGCTCCACGTCGCCCGCACGGTCACCCGGCGGGCCGAACGCGCGACCTGGCAGGCGATCGAGCGGCACGGCGACGCGGTCAGCCCGCTCACCGTCACCTACCTGAACCGGCTCTCCGACCTGCTGTTCATCCTCGCCAGGTCCGCCAACGCCGAACGAGGCGACGTCGAATGGCGACCGGGCGGCGAACGCACCTGACCGCGGGTACATTCAGCCGTATGGCCACCGAGAAGGTCACGTTCACGCAGGCGCGCGAGACGCTCCTCGCGACCCTGTACGGCAGGGCACTCGACAGCAGGTCGAAGAACCCGATCCTGGGCGACCACGCGGCGGCCGAAGCGGTCGAACGGATCGACTACGACTTCCGCAAGCCGAGGATGACCCCCATGACCGCGGCCGGCGTGGCGATGCGGGCACGGCAGCTCGATGTGTGGACCAGGGAGTTCCTCGCCGACCACCGGCAGGCGGTCGTGCTCCACCTGGCCTGCGGCCTCGACACCCGCGTGTCCCGCGTCGACCCGGGCCCGGGCGTCCGCTGGTTCGACGTCGACTACCCCGACGTCATCGAGCTGCGGCACAAGCTGTTCCCCGACCGCGACAACTACCGGACGATCGGCACCTCGGTGACCGACGACGGCTGGCTCGACCAGGTGCCCGCCGACCGTCCGGCGATCGTCGTCGCCGAGGGCCTCACCATGTACCTCACCAAGGCCGAGGGCCGGCGCCTGATCACACGCCTGACCGACCACTTCCCCGGCGGTCAGCTCGTCTTCGACGTGTACGGCACGCGCGGCATCCGCATCCAGAAGTGGGTGCCCGCCGTCAAGCGGTCCGGGGCGACGCTGTACTGGGGCGTCGACGACCCGAGCGAGCTCGAAGCCTGGCACGAGGGCCTGACCTGCATGACGGCGATCGACAGCTTCGACGTGCCCGGCTCCGACCACCTGCGCCGGTCGACCCGGATGCTCCTGCGGGCGTGCGCGGCGTTCCCGCCGTTCAAGAAGATCGGCCAGGTGCTGCGCTACCGGTTCTGACCTGACTCGGGACGCTAGTGTCCTAGGTGATGTGGTCCATGTAGGCGCTGGGCGGCGCCGACTCGAGCCAGGCGAGGAAGCCGGTGAGCGCGCCCTCGCTCATCGCCAGCTCGAGGGCCCGGCGGCCGTTGCGCACCTCGACGACCACGGCACCGGCGTTGACGGCCAGGGCCTCGGGGCCTGTCGGGACGCGCCGCTTGCGTACGGTGAGGTCGCGCCGCGACACCGTCTCGCTCGGACGAGCGGCGAAGCTGAAGACGCGGTACCACTTGAGCACGTCGCCGTCGTACCTGGCGACGCCGAGCACCCAGCCGCGGCCGAGCGTACCCATCTGCCGGCGCAGCGAGCAGTCGATCGTGCCGCTGCCACGAAGCAGCATGCGGCGGCGGACGGCGAGTACGACGAACGTGAGCGTGAGGACGAGGACCAGGACCAGGACGGCGCCGATGCCGTCGATCGCGAGGTTGCGGCCCAGGAGCTCCGCCGTGACCGCGTCGGGCAGTACTCCCTGGCCTACTGGTGCCTGCCCTGCCGGTCCGGTGGTGTCCCCCATGGCGCTCGCTGCGTTCCGTCCGTCGCCGGTCGCCTAGACCTCTTCCCCGGCGGCGCGCAGTTGCGCCTGCGCTTTCCGCGCCTCCGCCTGTGACTCCTCGTCGTCGGCGGACGCCGCGCGTTCGTACGCCGAACGCGCGGCGGAGACGTCGACCTCGTCGCCGAGCACGGCCGACTCCGCCAGGATCGAGACCCTGTTGTCCGCCACCGACAGGAAGCCGCCGCCGACTGCGGCACGAAGCACCTCGGCGTTGCCGTCGTCGAGCACCCGGACGACACCGCCCTCGACGAGGGTGCCGAGCACCGGTGCGTGCTGGGGCAGCACACCGATGTCGCCGTCGGTGGTCTTGGCGATCACCATGTGCGCGTCGCCCGACCACACTTCTCGTTCGGGCGACACGAGCTCGACGTGCAACTGGCTCACGGGTGACCTCCGGGGCGCGAGGGTAGGGGCGTCCTAGTGGCGAGGATAGCCGCGCACACTCGCCGGTCGTTGGAGGGCACCCGCTTCGTCATGACATCGCAATAATTCGACGCAGCACCCTAGTAGTACTTTGTTATGTCGAGTCTGCGGGGGTGGGTGGGCGTGGCAGGACGGGTTGCAGGCAGAGACGGCAAGCGCCGGTCCAGACGCCGAGTAGGGCCTGGAGTTCGCGGAGGACGGCGTAAAGAGTCAGGCCGG
>WHST01000215.1 GCA_009379955.1 Streptosporangiales bacterium
ACCGCAGCCCGCGCCTCGGCCGACTCATCGATCTTCTCCTTAGTCACACCGTTCAGTGTCGCCGTCATCAGACGCCAACCCTTCCCGCCGAGCCCACGCCCGACGTATCAGGCCGGAAACACCGTTCCTCGGACAGTCCCGCTGCTGGCGGCTCGGTGGACCCTTCGTGCGGGAGGGCGCGGCCCTGCTCGGCCTCGAGCCTCCTGCCGCTGCCAGCGTTCCACCAGCGTTGGGAGCTCGGCGAGCATGAAGTCGTAGAAGCTGCGCATCCGTTCCAGCCGTTCGTGCGCGGGGCTTCCGGTCTTCGAGCGTGCCATCCCTTTCTCGGCTGCCTCGTGCATGACGCGAACGGCGGCGTTCTGGTTGGAGAACAGCGTCGCCCACGCGTCGTCGCGCATCCGGTAGTGGTCGCGGCGGCTCCCGGGCACGGGGACCTGTTCGAGTATGCCGACGTCGACGAGGGCGCGGATACCCGTGGAGGCCGACCCGGTGCTGATCCGCAGGGTGTCGACGAGATCGCCCAACGTGAGCGAGGCCTCATCGGTGAACAGGAACGCGGCGAACACGCGGGCCATCGTCCGTTGCATGCCGTTGCGCGAGAGCACGAGGGCGAGCTCTTCCGCGGCCGTGGCCAGATCGTTCACGTACGCACTCTAGCGGACATCTGATGCTATGAACTGTTCAGAAATCTCTAAACATTCGATACGGTGTCTGTTGGTGTGCCAGGAAGCCTGGTCAGCGAACGTACGACAACTGACTCCCGAGAGGACACCCAATGGCCTCGGTCTTGATCGTGGGCGGCGGCATCGCCGGGCTGGCGACCGCCCTCCGGCTGCACCGCAGCGGCTGGAAGGTCACGCTCGTCGAACGGGCACCCAGCCTGCGCGGCGGCGGGTACCTGATCGGCTTCTCCGGCATCGGCTACCGCGCCGCCCGTGACTGGGGCCTGCTGCCTGCTCTGCAGGATCGGCAGCCACCCATGGTCGACCTCGTCTACGTGGACGAGTCCGGCCGCCAGCTCAGCACGCTGCCCGTCGCCGCCCAGCAGGCAATGGTCGGCAAGGAGATGGTCAGCCTGCTGCGCGGCGACCTCGAAGACGTGCTGTTCAAGGCACTCGACGATACCGTGGACGTACGGTTCGACACCTCCGTGACCCACATCGCACAGGATGACGACGGCGTGACCGCCACGCTCACCGATGGAACCCAGCTGACCACCGACCTGCTGGTGGGCGCAGACGGCCTGCACTCCACGGTATGGCAGCTCGTGTTCGGCCCCGAACGGCAGTTCCGGCGCGACCTCGGCCACGCGGTCGCCACCGTCCTACTCGACCATCGGCCCGTCGCCGTCCGCGCGGACCAGACCGTCTCGATGGGCCTCGTCGGCCGCGGCGTCGGCATCTACACCGTGCGCGGTGCCGGCGCCGGCTTCTTCACGTTCGCCACCGACGACGTGGACGCCGATCTCGCCGCCGGTCCGCGAGTCAAGTTGCATCGGGTGTTCGGGGACCTGAAGTGGGCGGTCCTGAGTTGCTCGATCAGGTCGATGCCACCGACGGGATGTACTTCGACAGCATCAGCCAGGTCGTGATGGACCGGTGGCGCAGTGGGCGCGTCTCGCTCCTCGGCGACGCCGCATGGTGCGTCAGCCTGATGGCCGGGTACGGGTCATCGCTCGCCGTCGGCGGGGCAGACCTGCTCGGCCGGATGCTCGACGAGCACGACCTACCCGAGGCGCTGGCACGCTGGGAACAGGAGCTACGGCCACTCGCGGAGAGGAAGCAGCGGCAGGGCCGCCGGGCCCGCGGGCTGTTCGTCGCTCGCGGCCGTACCACGCTCGCGCTCCGGCACGCGGTGTTCCGGCTTGCCGGCAACCGGCTGGTCGTCGCGACGATGCGGCGATTCCTCGGTTTGGCAGAAGACAGGAAGAGTGCGCGGTGACGAGCCCGATCGACCGAGCCGTCGGGGCGCTGCTCGGCCTGCCACCGGTCCGTACCCGCAAGGTACGAGCCGTCCGCGACCTCGTCATACCGGCCGACGACGGCGTCAAGCTGCTCGCCGACCGCTACTACCCGGTGATGGACGAAAGCGCGCCGCTGGTGCTGATCCGCACCCCGTACGGACGACGGTCGGCCAACGTGCTCATCGCTCGGATGTTCGCCCAGCGGGGCTACCAGGTGCTGATGGTCGCGCTGCGCGGCACCGACGGCTCGGGCGGCAGGTTCGACGGGTTCGTCATGAACCGCGCCGACGGACCGGCGACGGTCGCGTGGCTGCGGGAGCAAGACTGGTTCCCCGGTGTGTTCGCGACGTGGGGTGCGAGCTACCTCGGCTACGCGCAGTGGGACCTCGCGTGCACGCCGATCCCGGAGTGGAAGGCCGCGATCCTCGACGTCGCGCCCAGCGACTTCTACCACTACTTCATGTACCCCGGCGGCGTGTTCGCGCTCGGCAACGCGCTCGGCTGGGCCCAGCTCGTACACAGCCTGTTCCGCGACGGCCGGTCGACGAACCCGTCCACGATGTCGGCGTTCACCGCGACCCGCCGACTCGCCCGGGCGTGCGACCGGCTGCCGATCGCGGAAGCGGACCAGGACGCTACTGGAGCGCGCATCCCGTACTACCAGGACTGGATCATGCGCGAGGACTACGACGAGTTCTGGGAGCAAATGACCTATCGCGCGAACGTCACCCACCTGCCGCCAGTCGTGCACATGGGCGGCGACTGGCCGGACTTCTTCCTCCTCAACCAGCTCGACGACTACGCCGAACTGGTGCGGGCAGGGAAGACCATACGGCTGCTGATCGGGTCGGTCGCACACGGGCAGAACATGAGGACCCGGACATACCTACGCGACGCGTTCACCGTGCTCGACGCCGCGTTGGGCGAGTACGGGTCGGCCGGCCTCGAGTCGGTACCGCCGGTGCGGCTCAAGCTCACCGGACACCCGCAGTGGCGGGCATTCACGTCGTGGCCCCCGGCGCACTCGCCCAGTCGATGGTACCTGCACGGCGGCGGCAGGCTGTCGACCTCCGCGGCCGGTACGTCGGAGCCGTCGCGGTATCGATACGACCCGGCCACGCCGACCCCGACCGCCGGTGGCACGGCCGTCGGACTACGTGCCGGCGCGAAGGACAACCGCTCGATCGAGGCACGGGCGGACGTAGTGACATTCACCTCAGCCGTTCTCGACTCGGACCTCACCGCGATCGGGCCGGTGTCGGCGTCGATCCACGTGCGATCCAGCGTGTCGTGCTTCGACGTGTTCGTACGGGTGTGTGACGTGCACCCGCGCGGGCGGTCGATGAACGTGTGCGACGGCATCGTGCGGGTGAACGGGTCGAACGGAATCGAACCGGTCGACGTCGTGCTCTGGCCAATGGGTCACGTGTTCCGGCGCGGGCACCGGATCCGGGTGCAAGTGTCCAGCGGCGCACACCCACGATTCATACGCAACCTCGGCACCGGCGAGCCGATCGCCAACGCCGTGAACCCGCAGGTCGCCGAACAAGAAATCCTCCACGACCCCGAACACCCCTCAGCGCTCGTACTTCCCGTGACCGATTAAGGATGCGCTGATCAATGAGCCATTCCCGGGATGACCCGGCCTTCGGACGCTCGCGGTGGTTCCCGAACGGCTGCCGGGTTCTCTGCCGAGCCCCCTTGACCCCGGCTCGGGGGTCTGCGGGGCGGTTTCGGGCAGGCTGG
>WHST01000216.1 GCA_009379955.1 Streptosporangiales bacterium
ACCCGTCGACGGTTGCCGTACTCGACATCGGTGAAACTGGCCTGATCGCTGCGCACACCTCATCATTCCGCGATCCCCAGCACCCAGCCAGACGGCACCCCGGACGAACCAGAAAATCAGCGCATCCCTAGCCGCAGGACGCCCGGGCCCGCCGACGGCGGCGGGATATCCTCGCGGCGTGACGACGGACGACACTGCCACGCCGTGGCCCGCACCCACCGCCGAGGGACCCGTGCGGGCGTCGGTCACGCTGCCGGGTTCCAAGTCGGTCACCAACCGGGCGCTGGTCCTCGCCGCGCTCGCCGACGGCCCGTCGACCGTGCACGGCGCGCTGCGCGCACGCGACACGCTGCTGATGGCGGCCGGCCTGCGGGAGCTCGGTGTGCGGGTCGACGTCGGCGGTGACGACTGGCGGGTCACGCCCGCCGACCTCGCGGTCTCCGGAGGCGCCGAGGTCGACTGCGGCCTGTCCGGCACGGTCATGCGGTTCCTGCTCGCCCTCGCGCCGCTCGCCGGCCGCACGGTGCGTTTCGACGGCGATCCCGCGGCGCGGGTCCGTCCGCTCGCGAGCCTCGCCGGGGCGCTGCGCTCCCTCGGCGCCGAGGTCACCGGCGACCGGCTCCCCCTCACCGTGACCGGCCGGGGTGCGCTGCCCGGCGGTGACGTCACGCTCGACGCGTCCGCGTCCAGCCAGTTCGTGAGCGCGCTGCTGCTCGCCGGCTGCCATTACGACAAGGGCGTCACCGTCCACCACCAGGGACCACCGCTGCCGTCCGCGCCCTACGTCACGATGACGCTGCGGATGCTGGCCGACGCGGGACTCGACGTCGAGTCGCCGGGCACCGACACCTGGCGCGTGCTGCCCGGGCGTCCGCGCGGCGGCGACATGACGATCGAGCCCGACCTCATGAACGCCGCGCCGTTCCTCGCCGCGGCGATGCTCACCGGCGGCGAGGTCCGTATCGCCGGCTGGCCCGCCGACCCGCTGCAGGCCGGCGCGGAGATCCTGGCGGCGTTCGGCGAGCTCGGCGGCACGCACGCGTCCACACCCGGCGGCGGCCTCGTCCTGCGCGGCCCGGCGACGCCGTCCGGCGCCGACCTCGACCTCCGCGACGTCAGCGAGATCGTGCCGACGGTCGCCGCGATCGCGTGCTTCGCCGACCGTCCCACCCGCATCCGCGGCGTCGCGCACATCCGGGGCCACGAGACCGACCGCCTCGGCGCGCTCGCCGCCGCCCTCGGCGGGCTCGGCGGCCGGGTGGAGGAGACCGGCGACGGGCTCGTCGTCTCGCCGGCCACGCTCACCGGCGGTGTCTTCCCGGCGTACGACGACCACCGCATGGCGACCACGGGTGCACTGCTCGGCCTCCGGGTACCCGGTGTCGTCGTCGACGACGTGGGCGCCACGAGCAAGACGCTGCCCGACTTCCCCGTCCTGTGGCACCGGATGCTCGGCGGGCGCGGATGAACGCAGGCGGTCGGTCCCGTGAGTACGACGAGAGCGACGTCCGGGTCAGGCCGGGCAAGGGCTCGCGGCCGCGCAGCAGGAAGCGTCCCCGTCACGAGGACGCCCGCGAGGGGTTCGTGCTCGCCGTCGACCGCGGCAGGTACACCCTGCTGATCGACGACCACCCGATCGTCGCGATGCGCGCGCGGGAGCTCGGCCGCGGCTCGGTCGTCGTCGGTGACCGGGTCGACATCGTCGGCGACGTGAGCGGCGCACCCGGCACCCTGGCGAGGATCGTGCGGATCCGCGAGCGCGACTCCATCCTCCGCCGTACCGCGGACGACGACGACCCGGTCGAGCGCGTCATCGTCGCCAACGCCGACCAGCTCGTCATCGTGACCGCGCTCGCCGACCCGCCGCCGCGGCCGCGGTTCATCGACCGCTGCCTCGTCGCGGCGTACGACGCCGGCGTCGAGCCGCTCCTCTGCCTCACCAAGCGCGACCTCGCCGCGCCCGACGAGCTGCTCGCCGCGTACGAGCCGCTCGGCGTCAACGCGGTCGCGACCGAGCGCGGCGGACCGCTCGACGCGCTGCGCGAGAGCCTCACCGGCCGGCTGAGCGTGTTCGTCGGCCACTCCGGCGTGGGCAAGTCGACGCTCGTCAACGCGCTGGTCCCTGACGCCCACCGTGCGATCGGCGGCGTCAACGTCGTCACCGGCCGCGGCCGGCACACGTCCTCGTCCGCCGTCGCCCTGCCGTTGCCCGACGACGACGGCTGGCTGGTCGACACCCCCGGTGTCCGCAGCTTCGGGCTCGCCCACGTCGAGCCGCAGACCGTCGTCGCGTCGTTCCCCGACCTCACCGACGGCACCGCCGACTGCCCGTCCGGATGCGACCACCTCGGCGACCAGTGCGCCCTCGACGCGTGGGTCGAGGCCGGTCACGCCGAGCCCGCGCGCCTGGAGTCGCTGCGCCGCCTCCTCGGCGCCGCCCGCGACCGCACCGCCTGAGGACAGCGCCGTGGCGGGGCAACCTCCGATGCTGGCCCACCCCGGGCGGCGGCGCCGCCCGGGGTGGATTCGATGCTCGTGATGTGCCGTCGCCGTGTCCCGACGACGGTGTCGGACCTACGTCGAGATGCAGTTGCCGACGATCCGCGCGGTCTTGGGACCGCCGGGCGCGAGGTAGTCGTAGAGGACGTCGGCGCACCACGAGTGCTCGCCAGCGGGTATGCCGACGGCGGGCGTGGAGAACCCGCACGGCCTGGTACGGCAGTCACCGCCGGCCGAATCGATCGGGACGCCGTCCCGGTAGAAGACCACCTCGGCACGGGTGACGTACGTTCCGCTCGCACAGCTGTTCAGCCCGCCGGTGCCGTACACCTTGGCCTCGTGGTCGTACTTGTCGGCCAGCGCCCATCCGCTACACACCGCAGCCTGCGCCTGCCCCGCCTGGACGGTCGTCACCGCGACCGTGGCAGAGACGGCAAGAGCGACCACAGCGAGCAGCCGGACGACGCTTCGCGCGATCGTCAGCTTGGCATTCATGTCGTTCACCTCTCCGGTTCAGTGGTAGTAGACAGGGCTCCACGCCTCGCCGCTGTACGCCTGGCTGCGTACGATGACCCGCGTCTTCCACTGCTGGTTTCCCGGTGTCCCGTCGGTGTACTCCGGCGTGCTCGCACCGCAGCCCGTCCCGAGGCCGCAGGCCTGGTGCCCGGACGCGACGATGTGGCCGTTCCTGTACAGGTCGACGAACACCCCGGCCCCCTGCAGCACGAATGTGCAGTTGATCCAGCCGCTTCCGTAGATGTTGGCGGGTCGGGGATCGACCCGGTCGGTGAGAGCCCCGACCGAGCACCCCGCCGCCACTACCGCGGCCGACGGCGCGTCGGTCGCGGCGGTTGCCGGCATCGCGCAGGCGAGAACAGCGGCGGTCGCCGCGACAGCGGCCACGACCAGCCTGACCAGGCGAGCTTTCACATGTCTCATTCGTCCTCCTCCGTCTCGACCCAGCAAACTCGACGGCACACGCGAGGAGCCACGGTTTCGATCTCAATCGAAACCGTGCATATCCGCACCAACTCCCGCGCCGTAGGTAGGGCGTGTTGGTAAACGGCGTTCGAGGCGAGCGGCGTCCAGGGTGGTCCGCGCCAGCTGCCTCCGGCGGTCGAAGACACAGGCGGTGGCGGAGGACGAGCTCGTACTTGGGCGTACTTGCGAGCTCCGACAACACCGCC
>WHST01000217.1 GCA_009379955.1 Streptosporangiales bacterium
ACGTGATCAACGTGGACTTCACCTCGTGCCGGGACGAGGTGAAGTCCACGTCGGTGAGGTGAAGCTCCACCGACGACCCTCGCAGCGCACCCGTGAACGGCACCCTCACCATGCCCCGACACGGTGAGGGTGCCCCTCACGTGTCGTGGCCGCGAGGCGACCGGCACCACGACCGAGTCCACCCTTGTCACCCGCCCGGGGTCGCCGCACCAGCGGCCATGGATGACTGACAACTCAGCGGAAGTCGCGGCTGCGGGTCGGCGCCGTGATGGTCAGGCGTTCGAAGCGGTGGGCGAGCAGGTTGACGACGTTGTCCTTGCGTTCGAGGCAGCCGTGCACGATGAGCGCGGCGGAGTCGAAGGCGATCCTGCGGTAGCGCTGCCAGGAGTGGGGCGGGCAGATCACGTTGACGATGCCGGTCTCGTCCTCGAGGCTGACGAACACGACGCCGCCCGCGGTGCCGGGCCGCTGCCGGTGGGTGACCACGCCGCCGGCGCTCACCAGCGCGCCGGCGCGCACGCCCGCGAGGGCGCTCGCGGGGAGGACACCGCGGGCGTCGAGGTCGGCACGCACGTGCTCGACCGGGTGGCTCGTCGGTGAGGAGCCCGTGGCCCACATGTCGGCGAACGTCACCTCGACCGGGGTCATGGCGGGCAGGGCGGGCGCCGGCAGCCCCGGGGTGGTGCCGTCGAGCTGGCCGGGACGTACGCCCGCGAGCCCGCCGGCGGCCCACAGCGCCTCGCGCCTGGTGAGTCCGAAGCAGCCGAAGGCGCCCGCCGTGGCGAGGGCCTCCAGTGCGGGCACGGTGAGCCTGGTGCGGCGGGCGAGGTCTTCCATGTCGGCGTACGGCCGCCCGGCCGCGATCAGCTCCGCCTGCTCCGTGCCGAGGTTGCGCACCGACGCCAGTCCCATCCGGATCACCGGCTGCGGGATGTTCTTCGACGCGTACGGGTGGTCGAGACCACGCGGTCTCGCCTCCGGGTCGTGCGGCTCGAGCGTGGCCTTGGCCTCGCTGGCGTTGACGTCGACCCCGCGGACGACGACGCCGTGGCGACGCGCGTCGCCGAGGAGTGTGTTCGGGCTGTAGAAGCCCATCGGTTGGTTGCGCAGCAGCGCCGCGGTGAACGCGGCCGGGTAGTAGCGCTTGAGGTACGAGCTGGCGTAGACGAGGTGGGCGAAGCTGATCGCATGCGACTCGGGGAAGCCGAACCCGGCGAAGCCGAGCAGCTTGTGGTAGATGTCCTCGGCCAGGCGCGCATCGATGCCCTTCTCCGCCATGCCGTCGAGCAGCCGCTGCCGCAGGGCCTCGATGCGCTCCTCGGACCGCTTCGAGCTCATCGCCTGCCTGAGCTGGTCGGCCTCCGCCAGGGAGAACCCGGCGCAGTCGACGGCGATCTGCATCATCTGCTCCTGGAACAACGGCACGCCGTACGTGCGCTCCAGCGCCGGCGCCATCAACGGGTGCGGGCAGGTGTGTTCCTCCGGGTGGTGGCGCCGCCTGAGGTACGGATGCACCGAGCCGCCCTGGATCGGGCCGGGCCGGATGATCGCGACCTCGACGACGAGGTCGTAGAACGTCCGCGGCCGCAGCCGCGGCAGCGTGGCCAGCTGGGCGCGCGACTCGACCTGGAACACCCCGATCGCGTCGGCGGCGCACAGCATGTCGTAGACGGCGGGGTCCTCGTCGGGGATGTCGGCGAGGGAGAGCCGGTCGCCGTGGGCGTCCTCGATGAGCTGGAACGCGTCGCGCAGCGCGCTGAGCATGCCGAGGCCCAGCAGGTCGAACTTGACCAGGCCGAGCCAGGCGCAGTCGTCCTTGTCCCACTGCAGGACGCTGCGGTCGGGCATCTGCGCCCACTCCACCGGGCACACCTCGCCGACGGGTCGGTCGCAGATCACCATGCCGCCGGAGTGGATGCCGAGGTGGCGGGGGAGCCGCTCGAAGTCGCGGGCGAGGGAGGTGACCGCCGCCGGCACGTCGGACTCGTCGGGCTCACGGTCGCCGAACCCGACCCGCTTGGACCACGCGTCGCGCTGCCCGAGGCTGAACCCGAGCGCCTTGCCGGCGTCGCGCAGTGCCATCTTCGGCCGGTACGAGATGACGTTGGCGACCTGGGCCGCGCACTTGCGTCCGTACCTGTCGTAGACGTCCTGGATGACCTCCTCGCGCCGCGCGTTCTCGATGTCGAGGTCGATGTCGGGCGGTCCGTCGCGGCCGGGGGCGAGGAACCGCTCGAACAGCAGCCGGTGCTTGATGGCGTCGACGTTGGTGATGCCGAGTGCGAAGCAGACCGCGGAGTTGGCCGCCGAGCCGCGACCCTGGCAGAGGATGTTGTTGTCGCGGCAGAACTCGACGATCGCGTGCACGATCAGGAAGTAGCCCGGGTAGCCGCCCGCGATGATCACGTCCAGCTCGTGGTCGATCTGCGTGTACGCGTCCGGTCGCTGCTCGCGAGTGCCGTACTTGTGGTGGGCGCCCTCGAAGGTGAGGTGTCGCAGGTAGCTCGTCTCGTCGTGGCCGTCCGGCACGGGGCACGCGGGCAGCTTCGGCGTCATCTTCTTGAAGGGGAACGCGCACGCGCGGGCGAGCTCGACGGTCGCCTCCCGCACACCGGGGAACCGCGCGAGCCGCGCCGCCATCTCCGCGCCCGAGCGCAGGTGCGCGGTGCCCGTCGCCGGCAGCCACCCGACCATCTCGTCGAGGCTGCGTCGTGCCCGCACCGAGGCGACCGCCGTGGCGAGCGCGGCCTGCGGGGGGCCGGCGTAGTGCACGTTGTTGGACGCGACCACGCCCACACCCACGCGCGCGGCGAGCTCGGCGAGCGTGTCGTTCCTGCCGTCGTCGAGCGGCTGGTCGTGGTCGATCAGCTCGACGTAGACGTTGTCGCGGCCGAACGTCTCGACGAGGGCGCGCAGCTCCCGCTCGGCCGCCTCGGGCCCGTCCCCGGCGAGCGCGGCGGGCACCGATCCCTTGCGGCAACCGGTGAGTACCGCCCACTCCCCGCCGTGGACGTCGGCGAACGACGCGGTGTCGTAGACCGGACGTCCCTTGCGCCCGCCGGCGAGCTGTGCGGTGCTGATCGTGCGGCAGAGCCTGCGGTAGCCCTCCGGACCCCGGGCGAGCACCAGCAGGTGGCGCCCCTCGGGATCGGGGACGCCGTTCTGGGGGGCGGCGAGGTCGAGGCTGAGCTCCGCGCCGAAGATCGTGCGCAGCTCGGTGTGCTGTGTCGCCTGCTGTTCGGCCGCCTGGGCGAACTGCGCGACGCCGTACATGCCGTCGTGGTCGGTGACGGCGAGCGCCTCGATGCCGAGCTCTAGCGCCTCGGCGACGAGCCGCTCCGGGGCGGAGCAGCCGTCGAGGAAGCTGAAGGACGAGTGGCAGTGCAGCTCGGCCCACGGGACGGGCTCCGGCGGCGAAGGCGAGGCCGGGCAGGTCGGCAGCCGGACGGGCTTCGCGAGTGGCATCTGCCGCTGGTCCCCGTCGGTGCGCCACGACAGTCGTCGCTCGAAGTCGTGCCACGGGATCGGCGGGTTCTCCCATCCCATGTCAGCGTCCCCTCACGGTGCCGCTCATGCGCGACCGCCTCCTCCCGGGCCTCCGGCAGGAGCCGCGCCACTCAGCACACGACTCACCCACCCAACGCGACTCCTACCTC
>WHST01000218.1 GCA_009379955.1 Streptosporangiales bacterium
CCCCCACGGCTCGGCGATCCCATCCCGATGCGCCATACCGCACTACCTCCCTTGCTAACCGCATTGCTGAGACCGATGTCGCCGCTGAATACCCGCCGCACGAACCGGCCAATCCTCCGCACGCCGGGAGTTTGCCGACGCCTGCGTCGGGTACACCGCGCGAGAGATCGCGACGGAAACGGTGAGCACTACTCGATGCGTACGGTTGACTCGCTACCCTGCGACGCCCTCAAGGAGGAGCATTCCTGGGTCCCGATGCCGGACGGGATCCAACTGTCCGCCTACATCTGGCGGCCAACGACGTCGGATGCCGAGCCGGTGCCGGGAATCCTGGAGTACATTCCGTACCGCAAGCGCGACCTCACCGCGGTGCGCGACTCCATTCACCACCCCTACCTGGCTGGGCACGGCTACGGCTGCGTCCGGGCCGACCTGCGTGGCACCGGGGAGTCCGAGGGCGTGCTCACGGACGAGTACCTGGAGCAGGAGCAGCGCGACGCGGAGGACGTGCTCGCCTGGATCGCCGCCCAGCCGTGGTGCACCGGGCGCACCGGCATGATGGGCATCTCCTGGGGCGGTTTCGCCGCGCTGCAGGTGGCGGCGCGGAACCCACCGAGCCTGCACGCCATCGTCATCTCCTCGTTCACCGACGACCGCTACAGCGACGACATGCACTACATGGGCGGCTGCCTCCTCTCGGACAACCTCGCCGAGGCAGGCACGATGTTCGCGCACAGCACGCTGCCGCCCGACCCGGACGTCGTGGGTGACCGCTGGCAGCAGATGTGGCGGGAACGGCTGGAAGGCACCGGCCCCTGGGTCACCGAGTGGCTGACCCACCAGGTCCGCGACGACTACTGGCGACACGCCTCCGTCTGCGAGGACTACGACGCCGTCCGCTGTCCGGTGCTGGCGTCGAGCGGCTGGGCCGACGGCTACTCCAACGCCGTCGGCCGCCTGCTCAAAAACCTGAAAGCGCCGCGCAAGGGCCTGATCGGCCCGTGGTCACACAAGTACCCGCACCTCGGCGAACCCGGCCCGGCCATCGGCTACCTGCAAGAGGTCCTGCGATGGTGGGACCACTGGCTCAAGGACGCCGACAATGGGGTCCTCGACGACGCCATGCTCTACGCCTGGATGCAGGACAGCGTGCCGCCGTCGACGTCCTACGAGCAGCGGCCGGGACGCTGGGTCGGGGAACCCGAGTGGCCGTCGCCGCACGTCGAGGAGCACCACCTGCCGCTGGCCCGGCACCGGCTCGCCGAACCCGGCGAGGACGTTCCTGCCGAGCATCTCGAGGTCGAGTCCCCCATCACGGTCGGCCAGTTCGCCGGCAAGTGGGCCTCCAACAACGCGCCCCCCGACCTGCCCTACGACCAGCGCGAGGAGCACGGCGGCTCGCTGGTGTTCGAGACCGACCCGCTCACCGACACCTACGAGATCCTCGGCGCCCCCGTGGTCGCCCTTGAGGTGTCGGCGGACCGGCCGGTGGCGATGATCGCCGCGCGGATCTCCGACGTCGCCCGCGACGGCAGCGCAACCCGGGTGACCTACGGGATGCTCAACCTGACCCACCGCGACAGCAACGACGAGCCCAGCCCGCTCGAGCCGGGGCGGCGCTACCGGGTGTCGTTCGAGCTCAACGCCGTGGCGCAGTCCTTCCCGCCAGGCCATCGGCTGTCGCTGTCGACGTCGTACTGGCCACTGGCATGGCCACCACCGGAGCCCGTGCTGCTCTCGGTCTACACCGGCAACAGCACGCTGACGCTGCCTGCCCGCCCGATCACCGAGTCCGACGAGGTCGCCGACCAGCCCTTCGCCGAACCAGAAGGCACCGCGCCGCTGGTCGTCACCCGGCTCGAACCGCCCCGCCATAGCTGGGACGTCTGTCGCGACCTGATCACCAAGCAATCGGCACTCGACATCGTCAAAGACTCGGGAACCGTCCGATACCACCACGCCGATCTCGACGTCTCCCGTGCCGCCCACGAGCGCTACACCGTCACGGCCGGCGACTTCGAGTCGACGCGGGGCGAGACGACCTGGGTGATGCGGTACCGCCGCGGCGACTGGGACGCGTGTGTGATCACCCACACCGTCCTCACCAGCGACGCCACGACGTTCACCGTGCAGGCACAGCTCGACGCCTACACCGGCGAGCGCCGGCTGGTCTCCCGCAACTGGCACGAAGTCATCCCCCGGCGCAACACCTAGCCTTGTTCCTCGCACAACGGATTAACTGGACAGACCTCGGGGATCGGCTTTGAGCCCCGCAGGGCCGTGCCTACGGTGGGGATGACGGCAAAACACCGCCCAATTCCCCCTCGGTGAATGAGGCGAGACCGATGACGCACGCCGATCACGGACGCTCTCCCCGTACCGCATCCCTTGACGTCGCGGTGCGGCAACTCGATCGCGATGTCGTCCTCGTGGACATCGCGGGCGAGGTCGACCTGTCCACCCATCGCGACATCGAGGCGATGCTGTTTGATGTCCTCGAACCACCGTCGCCCAAGATCCTGATCGCCGACCTCAGCGAGGTGTCGTTCTTCGACGCCAGCGGCATCAGCACCCTGGTCCACGCGCATCAGCGGGCACAGACGGTCGACACCGACCTGCGCGTCGTCAGCGACCGGCGCACCGTACGCCGCCCGCTGACGACCACCGGCGTCGACCGCGACCTGCACCTCTACAACGACCCCAGCGCGGCGCACGAGGTTCCGTCGCCGCCCGCCCCGAGCTGAGTCGGCGAGCCAGCGCGGCTCGCCAGCTTCTACCTGCGGGGCTGAAGGGAAGGGCGTTTCCCGTCCTCGGGTCTCCGCCGTGCGTGTGGATCCCTTTCCAATGCCATTCTCCACGTGTCAGCTCACCGCGTCCGGTGCGGTGCTGGGGCACTGATCCGGCGCGATCATCGGCTACCCGTTCCGAGCGGCGTCATACCCGGGGACAGGCCATCGGACAGGGTTGAACCGCCGCGCCGGTGGATACCCCGACGGCGCCGGTGGATATCCGGCGGGTGAAAGAAACCGCGCGATGACGGGGAGCGCTATGTGAAGTCACTGCAGCAGCCACCGCCACGCCCGGGATCGCACCGTCCCGAGCCGCCATATCCGGACCCGCGGCATCCGGTGCCGCCCGACCCGGAACCTCATCCGGACGATCCGGAGCCTGACTATCCCAAGCCGCCACAGCCGCCAGCGCCCGAGCCGGAGCCTCCTTGAAGCGGCACCCGAACGCCGTGTCGCACGCCTGAGACGTCGTGTCCGCCGTTGCCGACGGTGTGCGTCACTTACCTGTCGCCGGGTCGCTCGGCCGAGGACAGCGGCACGTCACGGTCGCCGGTCTGCGGTCCCTGCGCGAGGCCGTCGTCGGGTAACGCGCGCGGATCAACGGTGTCCGCGCCGACCGCTCGCGTCGGGGAGCCGTCGGCGTCCCGCAGGCTGACGCCGGTCTCGGACACCAGGCCGAACTGCACCAGCTGCCGGGAGGTGACCGCGTCGGCCAGCCAGTCGAACGCGACCCGCAATTTGCCGATGGGCAGCGCGGCCAGGTGATAGGCGCGCGCGATGATCTTCGCGAGCGGCCCGCTAAGC
>WHST01000219.1 GCA_009379955.1 Streptosporangiales bacterium
CCTGCCCGAAACCGCCCCGCAGACCCCCGAGCCGGGGTCAAGGGGGCTCGGCAGAGAACCCGGCAGCCGTTCGGGAACCACCGCGAGCGTCCGAAGGCCGGGTCATCCCGGGAATGGCTCATTGATCAGCGCATCCCTAGGCACCTCGCGCATGGGCCGCAACGGCCGGCGCGCCCCTGTGGATACCTGGACTCCGGAACAATCTCACAGACAGTACCCGACCGTATCCGGTCCGTGACGGACGCGCGCCGTCGACCCCTCGTCGGCCCGCCGCGAGACGATCGATCGGCGACGACGCAGCGTCTCCGGTTGCCGCTCGGGACATGCACGTACGTACGATGGCACCAGCCCGGCAGGAGGAGGCTGCACGTCCTGTGACCATGTCCCCCACGACGCCCGCCCCGAAGGGCGTTCGACAGCTCGATCGCGTCATCATCCGCTTCGCCGGCGACTCCGGCGACGGCATCCAGGTCACCGGTGACCGGTTCACCTCGGAGACCGCGCAGTTGGGCAACGACCTCGCCACGTTCCCCAACTTCCCCGCCGAGATCCGCGCGCCCGCCGGCACCCTGCCCGGTGTCTCGTCGTTCCAGCTGCAGTTCGCCGACCACGACGTCCTCACTCCCGGCGACCGTCCCGACGTCCTCGTCGTCATGAACCCCGCCGCACTGCGCGCGAACCTCGACGACCTGCGTCCCGGCGGACGGATCATCGCCAACGTCGACGAGTTCACCTCGCGCAACCTCAAGCGGGTCGGCTACGACGCCAGCCCGCTCGACGACGACAGCCTGGAGGCCTACACCGTCCACCAGGTGAGACTCACCTCGATGGCCGTCGAGGCGCTGAAGGACCTCGACATCGGCAAGAAGGACGCCGAGCGCGCGAAGAACATGTTCGCGCTCGGCCTGCTCTCCTGGCTCTACCACCGGCCCACCGAGCGCACGCTCGAGTTCATCGCGAAGCGGTTCGGCAACATCCCGGACATCGCCAAGGCCAACACCATCGCGTTCACCGCGGGCTGGAACTACGGCGAGACCACCGAGGAGTTCGCGATCTCGTACGAGATCCGCCCCGCGGCGATGCCGACCGGTCTCTACCGCAGGATCACCGGCAACACCGCCCTCGCGTGGGGCCTGGTCGCGGCGTCGCGCCTGTCCGGGCTGCCGCTGTTCCTCGGCGCCTACCCCATCACCCCGGCCAGCGACGTGCTGCACGAGTTGAGCCGGCACAAGCGGTTCGACGTCCATACGTTCCAGGCCGAGGACGAGATCGCCGGCGTCGGCGCGGCACTCGGCGCGTCGTACGGCGGCGCGCTCGGCGTCACGACGACCTCGGGGCCGGGCGTCTCGCTGAAGGGCGAGACCATCTCCCTCGGCATCGCGCTCGAGCTGCCGCTCGTGGTCTGCGACATCCAGCGCGCCGGACCGTCCACCGGCATGCCGACCAAGACCGAGCAGGCCGACCTGCTGATGGCGTACGGCGGACGGCACGGCGAGGCGCCCGTCCCCATCGTGGCGCCGCAGAGCCCGTCCGACTGCTTCGACATCGCGCTCGAGGCGGTGCGCATCGCGACGACGTACCGCACCCCGGTGATCCTGCTCTCCGACGGCTACCTGGCCAACGGCTCCGAGCCGTGGCAGATCCCCGACGTCGCCTCGCTGCCCGACCTCACGCCCACCTTCGCGACCGAGACCAACGGCACCGGCGCCAAGGGCGAGCCGGCCTTCCTGCCCTACCTGCGCGATCCCGAGACACTCGCCAGGCCCTGGGCGGTGCCGGGCACGCCGGGCCTCGAGCACCGCATCGGCGGGCTGGAGAAGGCCGACGGCACCGGGCACATCTCGTACGACCCCGACAACCACGACCTGATGGTGCGCACGCGGCAGGCGAAGATCGACGGCATCGCGCGCGCCATCCCGCCGCTGGAGGTCGACGATCCCGACGGCAGGGCACGCACGCTGGTGCTCGGGTGGGGCTCGACGTACGGCCCGATCGGCGCCGCCGTACGCGAGGTGCGCGAGCACGGGCACTCCGTCGCGCAGGCGCACCTGCGATACCTGAACCCGTTCCCCGAGGGCACGGGCGAGGTGCTGCGCCGCTACGACCGGGTCATCGTCCCGGAGATGAACCTCGGCCAGCTCGCGTCGCTGCTGCGGGCCAGGTACCTGGTCGACGTCATCTCGTACAACAAGGTCCGCGGGCTGCCGTTCACGTCGAGCGAGCTGGTGGACGCGATCGAGGAGCTGGTGGGCGGATGACCGAGCCAAGGAGCGCTGAGTCACCGACGAGGCGGCGCTTCCGCGCGTTCGACCTCGTACCCGTCGAGAACGGCAAGCAGACGGCGAAGGACTTCAAGAGCGACCAGGAGGTCCGCTGGTGCCCCGGTTGCGGTGACTACGTGATCCTCGCCGCGTTCCAGAGCTTCCTGCCCGAGCTCGCACTGAAGCGCGAGAACATGGTCATCGTGTCGGGCATCGGCTGCTCCAGCCGGTTCCCGTACTACCTCGACACGTACGGCATGCACTCGATCCACGGCCGCGCACCGGCGATCGCCACCGGTCTCGCGTGCGCGCGTCCCGACCTGTCGGTGTGGGTGATGACCGGTGACGGCGACGGGCTGTCGATCGGCGGCAACCACCTGATCCACACGCTGCGGCGCAACGTCAACCTCCGGATCCTGCTGTTCAACAACCGCATCTACGGGCTCACCAAGGGCCAGTACTCGCCGACCAGCGAACAGGGCAAGGTGACGAAGTCGAGCCCCGCCGGCTCGCTCGACGCGCCGTTCAACCCGCTGTCGCTCGCCCTCGGCGCCGAGGCGACGTTCGTCGCGCGCACGCTCGACTCCGACCGCAAGCACCTGATCGAGGTGCTGCGGCAGGCGTCCGACCACAAGGGCGCGGCATTCGTCGAGATCCTGCAGAACTGCCCGATCTACAACGACGACGCGTTCGAGCCGCTGAAGTCCGCCGAGTCGCGCGACGACGTGACGATCCGGCTGGCCCACGGCGAACGCATCGTCTACGGCGCCGATGGGAGCAAGGGCATCAGGCGCAACCCGCAGACCGGTAGCCTCGAGCCGTGCGCGGCCGACGACCCCGGCGTGCTGGTCCACGACGCCACCGCCGCCGACCCGACCACGGCGTTCGCCCTGTCGCGGCTCGACGACGACGCGTTCAGCCACGTGCCCGTCGGCGTGTTCCGCTCCGTCGAGCGGCCGACGTACGACGGCCTCATGCGCGACCAGATCGCCGACGCGACGGCCGACCAGGGACCTGGCGACCTCGAGGCCCTGCTGACCGGCGGCGACACCTGGCGCGTCGACAACTGACGCCGGCCCGCTCGGCCGAGCGCGAGTGCTTCACCCAGCGAACCTGGACTTCACCTCGTCCCGGCACGAGGTGAAGTCGCTGCTGATCACGTTAACCTCGATTGTTCACGTGGGGTGGTGGTGTGGCCGTGGTGGGGTGTTGTGGGGTGTGGTTGAGGTGTTTGCGGGGTGGGGGGTAGGGCGGTGGCCCGGTTGTCGCCTGGGGTGGGCGCCGGTTCCA
>WHST01000220.1 GCA_009379955.1 Streptosporangiales bacterium
ACCCGCGAAGTGCCTTTCTCCAAGAGCAACAGGACCGTCGACAAGTCCCAGTTTCCCTTGCAGACAAGGCACTTTCGCATCACCACACCCCGTGTCGCCCCACCAGGTGTGAAAGACCGAGGTTAACGTGATCAACGGGAGACCGCGCGCCGTCAGGCGGGGTCGCGCCCGAGGAACGCGGCGAGCCGGTCGGCCGCGGTCGCCGTGGGCGGGGCCTCCGGCTCGGGCTGGAACGAGGTCGCGCCGCGGGGGTGGTCGCCGTAGAACACCTTGGCCGCGGGCAGGGCCTTGGCCGCGGCGTTCGGCGCGAGGTCGGTGGGTTGCCCGGTGGCGCGGGCGAGGTCCCAGCCGTGCGTGAGCATCTCGTTGACGAGCATCTGGACCACGAAGGAGCCCGGTGCCTCCTGCGGACCGAACGTGCGGTCGAGGAGTCCGGGCGCGGCCAGCGCGGAGCGAACGCGCGTGACCGAGTCGGTGTAGGAGGTGACGTGGTCGCCGGCGAGATAGTCGGTGGTGGCGTCGGGTGTGGGCATGTCGTGGCCGCCCTCGGCGAGTGCGGCGTGTGCGTAGTTCTCGAACGTCATGTGGTTCAGCAGGTCGCGGATCGACCAGGTGCCGCATCCGCTCGCCTCGCCGAGGGCGGAGGCGTCGACGTTGCGCACCACGGCCTCGACGTCGGTCAGCACCTCGTTGGCGGAGGCGAGGACGGTCGTCGCGTCGACCGCGGCCAGGGTTTTCTCATCCAAACGCTGACACCCGGGTGGGGAACGGCGCGGACGGCGGGCGCCGCCCACGCGACGGACCGTATCCACCGGGCGAGGCGGAGGACAACCGATTATGCGGCGGCGGGAATCCGGCTCAGGGGAGGATCGAGTCGACGTAGCCGCCGTCGACGCGGAGCGCGCCGCCGGTGGTCGCGGATGCCTGGTCCGAGGCGAGGTAGACGACGAGGTGGGCGATCTCGGCCGGCTCGATGAGGCGTTCGATGAGCGAGTACGGTCGGTGCTCGCGCATGAACCTGGTCTGCGCCTCGTCCCAGGGCAGGTCGTCGCCGACCATCTCGGCGACGAAGTCCTCGACGCCGCCGGTATGGGTGGGGCCGGCGATGACCGAGTTCACCGTGACCCCGGTGCCCGACGCCGCCTTGGCGAAGCCACGCGTCACGGCGAGCAGGGCGGTCTTGGTGACGCCGTAGTGCACCATCTCGACCGGTGTGACGACGGCGGAGTCGCTGGCGATGTTCATGACCCGGCCCCAGCCGCCTTCGATCATCCGCGGGAGGTAGCCGCGCGTCAGGCGGACGCCGGAGAGGACGTTGACCTCGAAGTACCGGCGCCACTCGTCGTCGTCGATCTCGAGCACGGGGCGCGCGCCGAAGATGCCGAGGTTGTTGACGAGGACGTCGACGTCGCTCGCGGCGTCGAGCATCGTCGCGGCGCCGTCCGCGGTGGCGAGGTCGGCGGCCACGGCCGTGACGTCGGCCGACGGGATCTCGGCGAGGAGCCTGGCCGCCGCGCGTTCGGTGGACTCGGCGCCGCGGCCGTTGACGACCACGGCCGCTCCGGCGCGGGCGAGCTCTGTCGCGATCGCGTGGCCGATGCCCTGGGTGGAGCCGGTGACGAGGGCGCGGTGTCCGGACAGGTCGATCTCCATGTCCGCCACTATGGCGCGGCGGGGGACCGACACGGACGGCGGGCCGCCGGATCCGGCCATGCAGCGCTCACGGTCGGTGACGTCATCCCGTGTTCAGGCAAGCGCGCCGACGGTTCACGCCGCGGTCATGGCGCGGTGGGTCCGCACCCTCTTGGATGGAGCCGGGTGGGTGCGGACAGGAGGCGGGCAGCATGGCTCGGAACATCAGTCGTCGACGGCTGTTGCAGGTGGCAGGTGCCGGACTCGGGTGGGGCGCGTTCGGGTGGGGTGCCGTCGCGCTGGCGGAGCGCGCGGAGACGCGGACGGCGGTGTCGCCGACGTTCCCCGACGACCCCTTCGCACTCGGGGTGGCGTCGGGCGACCCGACGCCGGACGGCGTGGTGCTGTGGACCAGGCTGGCGCCCGACCCGCTCGCGGCCGACGGGCGCGGCGGCATGCGCGACGTCACGGTCCCGGTGAGCTGGGAGGTCGCGACCGACGACGGGTTCCGTCGCGTGGTGGCGCGCGGTACCGAACGCGCGACCCCGGGCCTCGGGCACTCCGTACACGCCGAGGTCGGTCGGCTGCAGCCGGGACGCGAGTACTTCTACCGCTTCCGCGCGGGTCGCGAGATCAGCCCGGTCGGCCGGACGAAGACGGCGCCCGCGGCCACCAGCCGGCCCGCCACGCTGAAGCTGGCACTCGCGTCCTGTCAGTCCTGGGCCGGCGGCCGGTACGCCGCGTACCGCGCGATGGTCGAGGACGATCCCGAGCTGGTGATCCACGTGGGCGACTACATCTACGAGAACGGCGGCACGGAGACGCTCACCGACTTCCGGCTCATCTACTCGCTCTACAAGACCTCGCCCGACCTGCAGGCCGCGCACGCGACGGCGCCGTTCGTGGTGACGTTCGACGACCACGAGGTCGAGAACAACTGGGCGGAGGACGAGTCGCAGCCCGACGGTGAGGCGTCGAACGCGCGGTTCCTCGCGCTGCGCGCGGCGGCGTTCCAGGCGTACTACGAGAACCTTCCGCTGCGCCGACCCGCGCGCCCGGCCGGGCCCGACATGCGCGTGTACCGCCGGCTCAGGTACGGGACGCTCGCCGAGATCAACGTGCTCGACACCCGCCAGTACCGCGACGACCAGCTGGCCGAGGGCTTCCCCAGTGGCCCCCTCGACCCGCGGTCGGCCGACCCCGGGAGGGACTTCCTCGGCCCCGAGCAGGAGCAGTGGCTCTACGACGGGCTCGACCGTTCGCGAGCGCGCTGGAACGTCCTCGCGCAGCAGACGATCATGGCGCACTACGACTACGACACCAGCGCCGCCGTGGCCGTCAACCACGACCAGTGGGACGGCTACATCGGCGCGCGCGACCGGCTCGTCGACTACGTCGGTGAACGGCGACCGGACAACCCGGTCGTGCTCACCGGTGACTGGCACTCCAGCTGGGTCAACGACGTCAAGGCCGACCACGCGGACCAGGAGTCCGAGACACTGCTGACCGAGTTCGTCGGGACGTCCGTCAGCTCCGGCTGCGGCTGGGCGGGACAGGTGGCCGCGGCCCTGCCGGTCAACCCGCAGGTGAGGTTCTTCGACGGAGCCAAGCGTGGGTACGTCAGGTGCACCGTGACGCCGGACGAGTGGCGCAGCGACTACCAGGTCGTGACGTCCGCGAACGACACTGCGAACCCGGCGACGACCCTGACGTCCTGGGTGGTGGAGAACGGCACGGCGGGAGCGGTGCCGGCCTAGAACCCGTGAGGGGCACCCTCACCGTGCCATGGAGGCTGTTGCGCTTTGGGGTCCGGTGTGGTGATGGCGTGACTATGGGGAGGATGTGTGAGTCGGGGGGTGTGCCCGGGTCATGCTGGCTGGGTGGTCGCTGTGCTGGTGGTGAAGAGGCGCCGCAGGT
>WHST01000221.1 GCA_009379955.1 Streptosporangiales bacterium
ACCACGTCCCCGTCTGGAACAACGTCTGAGCTGGTGACCGGCCGCGGATCAGCCCCGAGGCCCGGCCGGTTCACCGTGCCGGCGTGGCGGCCGCCACGTCCCGGCCCCGGCAGGACCAGGAATGGACCCCTCGGACCCGCCAGGGCCGGAGCCCTTGCTCCTCCCAGACCGTCCCCGGACATGCGAGCGGGACAGCTCGCCATCGCAGGCATCGCCGTAGGCGTACGCGCCGCCCTGCCCGAGCAGGCCGCCCGCGCCGCCGCACAGGCGTCGCTCGACGCGTGGGGCGGAAGGCGACTACGCCGCCTTCCGCGACACCTGGTCGGCGTACCCGACGCGGCTCCTCGGCGAGCGCGACTACATCGACCTCACCGACGAGACGTGCCCGCCCGTCCCCTGCCCGGACGCGACCGGCTACCTCGTCGGCGCCGTCGACATCCACGGCGACCGCGCAACCGTCCACACCACGCAGCGCATCAACGGCGAGACGGTCTCCTCGGTGTTCACGTTCGTGCACGAGCAGGGCACGTGGCGGTACGAGCCGCCGACCAGCGCCGTTCGGATCATGGAGCGGATCCACTCCGGCGAGCTGGCCATCGACCAGGCCGCCGCCGAGATCGGCCGCGTCGAGTGCGACCAGTCGTGACCGCCACGACTCGCGCCGAGTTCACCGCGAAGCTCCGACAGCTCGCCGACCTCCTCGATAAGCACCCCGCGATCCCCACGCCGGCGTACCCGGGGGAGCTTCCTGGTCCCCCTTGCCCGCGACGACAGGGCCCGCGTCGACGAGCTCGCCGCCTACCTGACCGCACACGGCATCGCGTTCACCGACGACGACGGCCAAGACAGCCGAGGGGTCGACCTCCTCGGCGACTTGTACCACGTGTACAGCAACTCGTCTGAGTCGATGGCCCGGCACAACGCCTGGTCCTCCTACCGCGGCTCGGTCGAGCCGGATCGGATAGACGCCGGACGGTAGCCGCCCGGTCGCGTCTCTCAGAAGCAGCACCCTCCCAAGACCGGCGGCGGACACTCGATCGCAGGTGCCCGCCCCATAGCAAGTCACGCACTCAACCAGAAGGGCACCACCATGACGCACCACGTCCCACCCCAGCCGCCGATGCAGCCGGGACCGCCGCCGGCCCCAGCTCGCGATCGCCGCCGGCTGCGTCCTGACCCGCTTCCAGCGGACGGTCTGGGAGCAGGCACGCCAGATCGAGTACCTGTTCGGGTTCCACTGGTACCGGGTGATCCAGAACGCGGCCGACACGCCGACGGGCGTTCGCCACGCGTGCCGCGTCGGCGAGCTCCGGCAACTCGTCCACGACGACAGTGCGAGTTAGGCCGGCCTTGTCAAGGCGTATGCCGGATTATGCCGTGCATCCCCCGTTCGTATTGACCGTGCGCTCCGGCGTAGCCGATCATCACGGGACGCACACAACGCGTGTACTCGGGAGGAGCGACCATGATCCGGTTCCTGTGCAAGAACCCTGATTCGAAGGTCGAGAACTGCCCTGCGGTCTTCGTCGATGACGAGACCGGTGACCTGCTCATCCAGGGTTGGATCGAGACCGACCCGGCGACGCTGGCGACAGCCGCGGAACACAGCCCGCTCGCCGAGAACGAGATGATCGTGCGCCTGCCGGCAAGCATGCGCGAGCTGATCTTGGAGAAGCTGGGTGCCGAAGCCGTTCGCTGAGCTACTCGCGGCGTGTAGCCGCTCAGCTGTCCACCTCGAGATGCGCGACACGTACACGCCCGACGACCCGGTCTTCCAGCGGTGGCTCGCCGGTGAGCAGATCGACTGGCTTGCCGGCGAGGATGAACAGCGGTGGCACGAGCTCGTGCGAGAGACCGTCGCACACGGGGTTGTGATGCGGCGGGCGCGGATCATCAGCGAGCCGATCACAGACCACATCCGGCACGAGTATGAGGCCACCGACGCGCTTAACGTAGCCGCCGGCGAGCTCGTACGGTGGCTGCCTCGCGACCGAGCATCCGACCTGGCTCTGCCAGGAAACGACTGCTGGATACTCGACGACCGGCAGGTGCGGTTCGGACACTTCGCCGGCGACGGTCGCCACCTTCGTGACGAGCTGACCGAGGAGCCCGCCGTCGTGAAGCTGTGCAGTTCGGCGTTCGAGGCAGTGTGGGAACGGGCCATCCCTCACGAGGACTACCACCCTCGCTGAGTACATCACCGCAGGCGGGACACTGGTGGCATGTCTAACCCGTCCTCGTCGGCTCAGGCGCAGCTACGTGGGCTCGCGAATCGGCTTCGTGACCTGCGAGTGGACGCTGGCCTGACCGGTGTAGGGCTGGCGGCCGATCTCGGGTGGCATCAGAGCAAGGTGTCACGAATCGAGAACGCGATCCGGCCACCGTCGATCGCGGACGTGCAGGCGTGGTGTCGGGCGTGTGGCGCCGACCACCAGGCCGCCGACCTCGTCGATGCACTCCGCACGGTCGAGGACGCGTACGTGCAGTGGCAGCGGCTGCAGCGCGCCGGGCTGCGTCGCCTCCAAGAGTCCTACGTGCCGCTGCACGAGCGCACCAGGTTGATGCGCGTTTACAGCTCCCAGCTCATCCCTGGGATGGTCCAGACACGGGACTACGTGACCGCATTGCTCGACTCGATGTCGGACGCCCCGAATGACGTGCCCGAAGCGGCCGACGCGCGAGTAGCGCGGCAACGCCGTCTTCACGAAGGAGGCCACCGATTCGCGTTCGTACTCGAGCAATCCGTGCTCCGCCGCAGTGTCGGTGGCCCTGAGGTGATGGCTGGGCAGCTACGCCACCTGCTCGCGGTTATGTCCCTACCGTCGGTCTCGCTGGGCATCGTTCCGGTCGACGCCGACTTGCCGCAGTGGCCGGTGGAGATGTTCACCATGTACGACGACGCCGAGGTCCGGGTTGAACTGCTGTCCGCGCTGATCACCATTACCGCGCCGAGCGAGATCCGGCTCTACACCGCAGCATTCGCGAACCTCGCGTCGATGGCCGTTTACGGCCACTCCGCCCGAGATCTCATCACCTCGGCTCTCGCCGACTTCGACATTCATGCCTGAACCAAGCTGGCATATGTCGGCATACTCATAGATCCCCTCCACTCATCCCCCGTAGCGTCCTGGTCATGACGACATCGGGGCAAGACGCCAGCAGCGACTTGTGCACCCGTCACGGGCTGCCGCTGCCCTGCCGTGTGTGCGACCAGGAGGATGAGCGGTGCGAGCCGCACGGCAACCGGCTCCCGTGCCCGATGTGCCTCGCCGAGAAGTACCACGTCCCCGTCTGGAACAACGTCTGAGCTGGTGACCGGCCGCGGATCAGCCCCGAGGCCCGGCCGGTTCACCGTGCCGGCGTG
>WHST01000222.1 GCA_009379955.1 Streptosporangiales bacterium
ACGACGGCCACGGTCGACATCCTCAGTGACGAAGAGGATCCGAAGACGCGCAACAACTCGGACACCTGGGCGTCGTGACGGCGAAAGCGCGTGACGTGGCTCGCGACGTCGACGGGCTACACGGCGGATGATCCCGGCTGAACCGGAGTGAATCCGTCCCGCTCCCATCGCGCAGGCGACGGTCTCGGCGGCGCACCGTCAGGAGTTCGCATCGTCCTCGCGTGCCTGCTCGTACCGCTGGTGGCGGCGACCGTTTTCGGTGTCGTCGTTCTGTGGCCGTCCGAGGCCGAGGTGCGGGCGCCGCAGGGGTACGCCGTCGAGCGAGCGCACGGCGAGATCACCGACCTGCACCGATGCGAAGACCGCCAGTCGCCACCCGACTGCCTCGCAGCCTCGGTGCGGCTCAGCGAGGGGCCGGACGCGCCGGACACGGTCGAGGCGTCGCTCGCCTTCGGTGAGCAGGCGCCCACGTTCGAGGTCGGCGACCGAGTCGTACTCGGCTACCGGGCGAACGCATCGATGGACGAGCGCTACTCGTTCATCGACTTCGACCGCACCCGCCCGCTGCTCCTGCTGGCCGGCCTGTTCGTTGTCGGCGTCCTGATCCTGTCCCGCCTGCGCGGGATGGGCTCGCTGGCCGGCCTCGGAATCTCCTTGCTGGTCATCATCTTCTTCACACTGCCGGCCCTGCTCGCCGGTAGCGCGCCGCTCGCGGTCGCGACCGTGACGGCGTCCGCGATCATGATTCTCACGCTGTATCTCGCACACGGCCTCAGCGCGCGTACCAGCGTCGCGCTGGTCGGCACGCTCGGCGCTCTGGTCCTGGCCGGTGCGCTCGGCGCTGTGTTCACCACCGTGGGCCATTTCACCGGATACATGGACGAGAGCGTGCAGTTCCTCAGCATGTTCGGTGGCGAGATCGACATGCGCGGTCTGCTGCTGGCCGGGCTGGTGATCGGCGCACTGGGCGTACTGGACGACGTGACCGTCACACAGGCGTCGGCGGTGTGGGAGCTCGCGGCGGCCAACCCGTACACCTCGCGCCCGTCGCTGTTCGCACAGGGGATGCGGATCGGCCGCGCGCACGTGTCCTCGACGGTCAACACCCTGGTGCTGGCGTACGTCGGCGCGAGCCTGCCTCTAATGCTGCTGTTCGCGGCCGCGGACGTGAAGGTCAGGGACGCCGTCGGAACCGAGATGGTCGCTCAGGAGGTGGTGCGCGCCCTGGTCGGCAGCCTGGGCATCATCGCCGCCGTACCCATCACTACGGCGATCGCGGCCATCGTCGCCGGCACGCTGGCGGGCCAGGCGGGTACGCCTCGCCCGCCAGCGTGCCGGGTGACGCGGCAGTAGGCTCGGAGCCGATGAACGAGTCGACGCAGCCCTGGCCCGCGCCGTACGCCGGTGCCCCGATCCGGGCCGCGATTCGGCTGCCGGGTTCGAAATCAATCACCAACCGGGCGCTGGTCCTGGCCGCGCTGGCCAGTGGGCCGAGCGTCGTGCGCCGCCCGCTCCGGGCCCGGGACACCGACCTGATGGCCGCCGCCCTGCGCGCCCTCGGAACCGAGATCGCCGCCGCCGACGACGGCGGCGGCGAGTGGCGGATCCGGCCCGGTCGCACCGGCGCGGACGCGGAGGTCGACTGCGGGCTGGCCGGTACCGTCATGCGGTTCGTCCCTCCCGTCGCCGCACTGGCCGACGCGACGGTCCGGTTCGACGGCGACCCGCGAGCGCGCGAACGCCCCATGGGCGAGCTGCTCAATGCATTGCGTGCGCTCGGGGTTCGGGTCGACGACGGCGGCGGTGCGAGCCCGCCGTTCGCAATCCAGGGGCACGGGTCCGTGCGCGGCGGCGTGGTGACGATCGACGCCTCGGCCTCCAGCCAGTTCGTGTCGGGACTCGTGCTGGCGGGGGCGCGGTACGACGAAGGGCTCGACCTGCGGCACGACGGCAAGCCGTTCCCGTCCCAGCCCCATGTGGACATGACGATCGCCATGCTGCGCGAGCGCGGGGTCGCCGTCGACACCGCCGAGCCGGACCGCTGGGTGGTCCAGCCCGGTCCGATCGCACCCCTGGACGTCGACGTGGAGCCCGACCTGTCGCAGGCCGCCCCGTTCGTAGCGTCCGTATTGGCCACCGGAGGCCGGGTCGTCGTACACGACTGGCCGGCGAAGACCGACCAGGCCGGCGATCGGCTGCGCGACCTGCTCGGGCAGATGGGTGCACACGTGGCGCGCGTCGGAGACGACCTGGCGGTGGAGTCGACGGGCGCCGCGCCGGCGGGAATGGACGTCGACCTGCACGACGTCGGCGAGCTGACGCCGGTGCTGGCCGCGCTCTGCGCTCTGGCGGGCTCGCCGTCCAGGTTGCGCGGGATCGCGCATCTGCGCGGGCACGAGACCGACCGGCTGGCCGCCATCGCACACGAGATCAACGCGCTCGGCGGCGACGTCGAGGAGACTGCGGACGGCCTGGTTATCACGCCGCGGCCGTTGCGCGGCGGGGTGTTCCGTACGTACGCCGACCACCGGATGGCGCACGCCGCGGCGGTGCTCGGGCTCGCGGTCGAGGGCACCGAGGTCGACGACGTCGCGACCACGGCGAAGACGTTCCCGGAGTTCGCCGAGGTCTG
>WHST01000223.1 GCA_009379955.1 Streptosporangiales bacterium
CGACTGCTGAACGTGCCCAGCGACGAGCAGCCGACCGCGAAACAGACCTCGGTGACGCTGAGGTCGCCGCGACGTAGCAGCGCCATCGCGCGCTCGATGCGCCGCGTCATCAGGTAGCCGTACGGGGACTCGCCGTACGCGCGCCGGAACTCGCGGCTGAGGTGCCCGGCCGACATGTGCGCGCCGCGGGCCAGTGCCTCGACGTCCAGCGGCTGCGCGTACTCCCGGTCGATCCGGTCACGAACGCGGCGCAGCCGCGCGAGGTCGCGCAGGTGCTGTGCGGCGGCGGGCCCGGTGGTCACCTGCAAGATCGTGCCACGTCGCGCCGGAGTTGCCTAGCGCCGCGCCCTGTCGCCGTGCCGTCCCGGACGACCGGTCAGGTGACTGCGTCGGACTCACAGTCCGAACGCCTGTGTCACCCGCTCGGCCAGCTCATCCTCGGTCGTCGTGATGTCGACCTCGATGAGGCGTAGGTCGACACGCTTCACCTCTTCGAACAAGTGCTCCGTGAACAGCCGATCACGCTCGAGCAGGTTGCGCAGCGCCCTCTCCGGATCACTGGTCTTCCAGGCGATCTCCCACGTGAAGCCCCGACTGTCGAACGCGGCCCGACGGAAGTCTGGCGTCGGGAGGAGCCAGACGGCGTGACCAGGCACCGCGAGGAGGGGCTTCACGAGGTGTGGCAACAGTCGGAAGCCGTCGACGACCACGCGATGGTCCCGCGGAAGGCGGAGCAGGTCATCAACGATCAGGCCGAAGCCCTCACCCCGAAACCAATGGAACGTCTCGAGCATCGTCTCGGGAGATCGGTCCACCCAACGCTCGTCCATGTCCATGGCAGCGAACTCGCTCAGGAACGGACTGTCTTCCGGTGTGCTCCGGCCGGCGTGATCCGACATGACGTCGTCAGTCGCGAAGTGGCGCAGGCCGCGCTGGGCCGCGATGCGACGAGCGATGGTCGACTTGCCCGCACCGCTCCCGCCACCGATCCAGTAGACGTGCCCGAGCCGCGCCCGCAGCGCTGCGGCGTCGGCAGGCTCTCCGCGTCGTTCGGCTCGCATACGATCACTGTATGAGCGACCGGAGGTCGGTCGACGAAACGGCTCGCCCGACGTCGCGAGCCGCCCCGCGAGCGGTGCGCTCTGCCTGTCAGGAGTGCCGTCGAGCCGTCGCGCTCGCCCTGTCCGTGGTCGCGCATAACGTGGGTGCACGCAGAGCCCGATGCCGAGGAGCGTCATGACCACCCTGACCGAACGCCCGAACACCGCACTACTCGTCATCGACGTCCAGAACGACGTCATGACCGGCGTGCACCACCGTGAGGCTGTCATCGCCAACATCGCCCTCCTGGTGGACAGGGCCAGAGCAGAGAACGCGCCCGTCGTGTGGGTGCAGCACTCCGCCGACGGCATGCCCCAAGGCAGCGACGGCTGGCGCTACGTTCCCGAGCTCACCCAGGACGGGTCGGAGCCGGTGGTGCACAAGCGGTACGGCGACTCCTTCGAGGACACCGACCTCGAGACCGTGCTCGCCGAGCGCAAGGTGGGGCGCCTGATCGTCACCGGGGCGCAGACCGATCAATGCATCCGGTCCACACTCCACGGAGCGATCGTCCGAGGCTACGACACGACGCTTGTCGGCGATGCCCACACCACCGAAGACCTCAGCGAGTGGGGCGCCCCCACTCCCGACAAGGTCATCGACCACACGAACCTCTACTGGCAGCACCACACCGCTCCCGGACGGCAGGCAGGGACGGTCAGCACCGGCTCCGTCGACTTCGGCTGAACTCTCCGGAGAGCCGCTGTTGATTGACGACACTCGAACGTTCTAGAGTCACGGATCAATCTTGCCTGACGTCCTGGACCTCTGAGCATCGACAGGGCTCGGCTTACCGGGCTCGTACAGAAGGCTGACCCGACCCGGACGTTCTCCTCACCCGTCTCGTCACTTCGGCGACGAGAGTCGGTGCGTGACGATAGCCGCCGGATCGGGGGACGACATGTCGGGGATCAGCGTGCGACCGGCGGCGCTGCTGGACGCCGGCAACTGCTGCGAGGAACTCGTCGCCAGCCAGGTCGACGTGGCCGAGCGCGCCCTCGCCGATGCCGAAGGAGCGCCCGCCGCCGCACGGATGGGCAGCATGGTGTCGGCCGGATCCGCGCGCTCGTGCATCGATGGTTGGCAGGAGACGTTACGTAGTAAAGACCTGAACGGATGGTTGGAGATCAGGACATCCCCCTGATGGGGTAAACGGGCTTGGTGTCCCAACCACTCATCAGGAGGATGTCTTGTCCAAGGGTAGTAGTCGCCGGCTGTCTCGTGGGGACCGTCGCC
>WHST01000224.1 GCA_009379955.1 Streptosporangiales bacterium
GCACCGTTGTGATCACGCCGTCGCCAGGGACACCGCGGGCCACCCCCTACTTTTCACCCGTAGGGGATGGCCCGCCAGGGTCCCCCAGTGGTTGACGTGATCAACAGGGACTTCACCTCGTGCCGGGACGAGGTGAAGTCCGGCTCGATCACGTTAACGTGATCAACGCAACGTGCCGGGCGGTTGGGCTGCCGGGTCGGCTGGTCAGTGACCGGCGCCGAGCTTGCGGGACACGGCGGCGGCAGCGGCGGTGCAGCCGGCGATGGCGTCCTTGCGGCGCTTGCCGGTGAGGTCCTTGGCGAAACCGGTGACGCCGACGGCGCCCGCCACCCGGTCGTCGGCGCCGAAGAACGGCGCGGCGACGCAGGCGATGTCGGCCTGCTCCTCCTGGTCCTCCAGTGCGTACCCACGCTTGCGTACCCGGGCCAGCTCCTCGAGGAACTGCTCGCGGGTGGAGGCAGGCGCCTTGGGGCCATGGCCGGCGGTGAGTTCGCGCAGCAGGGGTGCGAGCTCGTCATCGGTGAGGTGCGCCGCGATCGCCCGGCCCAGTGCGGTGAGGTTGAACGGGGCCACCTTGCCGGGGTAGGTGTCGAACTGGACGAACCCCGGGGTCGCGGCCTTCGCGACGTACACGACCGAGGCACCGGTGAGGACGCCGACGTGGGCGGGCATGTCGAGGGAGTCGGCGAGCTCGCGCAGCTCGCGCTGGGCGACGGACGACAGGTCGACGTTGCGGACGAGGTGGCTCGCGAGCCCGTACAGGCGCAGGGTGGGCCGCCAGAAGTGGCTGCGGCCGACGATGCGGCGGCTGGCGTACCCGCGCTGCTCGAGCGTGTAGACGATCGACGCGCAGGTCGCGAGCGGGATCTCGGTGTTCTTGGCCAGGGCGGTGAGGGTGAGGCCGTCCTGGGCGTCGACGAGGGTCTCGAGCACGGTCAGCGCGCGGCCGACGGCTGGTGACGGTGCCCGTCCGTTGGACGGGTCCGCGGCGCTCTGCGACATTGCTGTTCCCTTCTCGAGGACCTGCGCGGTGCCGAGCCTACGGCGACCGGCGGCCGAACCCCGGACTGATCTCCCTATCTCAGAAATCCTTTCGCGATTTCGAAACGCCGTCGAAGCATCGTACACAGTGTCAGCCCGGGGTCTCGTCCGTCGGGGTGAGGCGGACGAGCGCTCCTCCCGGGGTGTGTGGGGCGACACCCTCACCGCGGAAGCCGACGGGGTCGCGGTCACCGGAGAGCCGCAGGCCCTCGACCCTGCTCCCGGGTGGGATGTCGTACCAGAGCTCGACCTCGACGGCGTTGTGCCCGCCGATCGTGACCTTCTCCGGCTGGCGACGTACCGCCATCGCGAACGAGTCGGGACGGTTGCGCGGGGCGGCGACGCCCGCGATGGTCTGCGACCTCGCGACGTAGTCGTGCGACGCGGGGTCGTGGTTGTCGGCGCGCAGCCGCACCTGGCAGAACTCGCCCTCCGGGCGTCCCTCGCTGTGCGTGCCGGAGACGGCGACGAGGCCGCAACCGAACTTCAGCACGGTGAACGTCAGGTGCCCGTCGACCACCGGTCGCGCCATCGGCCGTCCGACACCCGGCGAGGGCGACCCGCTCGGTGCGCCGTCCGGCGGGCCCATCTGGGCGCCGCGCAGGATCCAGCCGGCGCCGACCCCGAGCGCGAGCACGGTGACGAGCGCGCCGACCCGGAGGGCGACCGTGCCACGTGCCGAAGCCATGACCGCAGCGTAGGGCGCGGTGTCCTGCCACCGTGCTCGGCCACGTGGGTGCGGGTTATCGTCCACAGATCGGGTCGCGGACCGTCTCGCGGGGTGCAGGACGGCTTACGGTCCTGCTCATGCCTGGCAGGAGAACCGAGGAGTCCGAGGCCGCGGCGGCGCGGGTCGGTCGCGTGCTGCCCGCCGTCGAGGGCTGGGTCCCGACCGCGGACGCCACCGCCGACGCGGCCGAGCCGGTCGACGCGGCCGAGCCGGTCGACGCGGCCGACTCCGCGCCC
>WHST01000225.1 GCA_009379955.1 Streptosporangiales bacterium
CGGCCTGACTCTTTACGCCGTCCTCCGCGAACTCCAGGCCCTACTCGGCGTCTGGACCGGCGCTTGCCGTCTCTGCCTGCAACCCGTCCTGCCACGCCCACCCACCCCCGCAGACTCGACATAACAAAGTACTACTAGGGGGTCGACCCGGCCAGGGCGGACAGCGCCCGGGTGAAGCAGTCCGCGGGCGGGTGCACGAGACCGGCGCCGACCTGCCCGGTGCCTGGCACGCGGCCGGCGATGCCGGTGTTGATGCTCGGCAGCACGCCGGTACGGACGACCGACACGACGTCGATGCCCGCCGGCGTGCCGCGGAAGCCGAGCACGGGCACCTGGAACATCGGGTGCTCCGCCAGGGTGATCTCGTACATCGACCTGGTGGCACGAAGTGCGTCGTCGGCCGATCCGCCGACGAACCGCACGATCGCGGGAGCGGCGGCCATCGCGAAGCCGCCGAGGCCCGCGGTCTCGGTGATCGCCGAGTCGCCGATGTCGGGGTTCGCGTCGTCGGGTCCGTACGCCGCGAGGTAGAGCCCGTCGGGCACCTCGGCAGGCCCGGTGAACCACTCGTCGCCGGTGCCCGACACCTGGATGCCGAAGTCGGTGCCGTTGCGCGCCATCGCGACGACCAGGGACGAGCCCGCGACGTCGCGGGCGGCGTCGAGGGCGAGCTTGCAGGCGGGCATCACGAGGTTGAGGAAGAAGTGGTCGTTGCCGTTGGCGAACCTGACCACCTCGGCGACGTCGGCGAGTGCGAGGCCGTCCGGCAGGTCGCCCCACCCGGCCGCGTCGAGCAGCTCGGGGACGAGCTCGCGGACGAGCATCATGGTGCCGGCGCGGTTGCGGTTGTGCCCCTCGTCGCCCATGTGCAGCATCTGCGCGACGATCGCGCGGATGTCGACCGGTCCCTCGCGGTCGTTCCTGCGACGCACTGCGACCTGCAGCAACGGTCCGAGCACGCGCGACATCCAACGCAGCCGGTCGACGACCTCGGGACCGTACGCGCCGTAGCGCAGCACCTTGCCGAGGCCCTCGTTGAGCGTGCAGTACGCGGTGCCGCCGTGGACCGGATCGCGCAGGAGGAACCCCCACATGGACGGCGAGACGACACCCGCCATGGGCCCGACGGCGCCGAGGGAGTGGCACGGCCTGAGGTCGTAGCCCTCGCCGGCGGCGAGCATGCGCTCGGCCTCGTCGGCGTCCGCGGCCATGCCCTCGAACAGCAGCGCGCCGACGAGTGCGCCGCGCATCGGTCCCGACGCGCGGTCCCAGGTGATCGGCGGCCCCGCGTGGCAGAGCTGTCCGCGGGTCAGCCCGAGCGCCTCGTGCGCCGGCAGGACGTCGACGAGCTCGGCCCCGGCGGCGAGCATCCGCGCGACGGCGGTCGCGTTCGCCGCCTCGCGCCGAGGGTCGGCGACGACGCGAGCGAGCGCGTCCGCGTCGGTGCCGGACAGCGGCGGCCGCCAGTCGACCCGCGCGACGGTGACGCTCTGCCGCTCCAGCGACTCGGCGAGCAGGTCGACGCCCGCGGTGGCCACCGTGGGCGTGCCGTCGAGCAGCCCGCCCAGCGGCCCCGGCCCGTCCCCGTCGTCCATGTCGCGCACGCTACTCCGTGGCCGCAACCCGTGAGGGTGCCCCTCACGGGTGGCCGGGCGCGGTGGGGGTGCCCTTCACGGTGGTCGGGCGCGGTGGGGGTGCCCTTCACGGTGGCCGGGCGCGGTGGGGGTGCCCTTCACGGTGGCCGGGCGCGGTGGGGGTGCCCTTCACGGTGGCCGGGCGCGGTGGGGGTGCCCTTCACG